>JADLHH010000141.1 GCA_020848855.1 Anaerolineae bacterium
CCTGTTCGCGCACCTGAATGCGCGCTACCTCGACGATGCCCAGGTGCGCACGCTCGATCCCGAACTTCGCTCCTTCGTCAACCTGAATACGCCAGATCACCTGAATCGGGCGCAGCGCCGCTCAAACGCCTCACCAGACTGATTTTTCACAAATTGGTATAGACAAGTTGATTGCGAGAATCTTCTCGCGGTTTATAATTTGCATACGAAAGGTGATAACGAAAGGAATATGCCTATACATTACGCCCTTTGATTCGGATTGTCGTATCAAAAGAGCATTAGCTGAAAGGATTAGCAGATGTCGCGTTACTCACGATTCATCGTCTTAGCCGCCATGTTGGTCGCATCGCTCGTTGTCATGTCGCAGGTGGTGCTCGCGCAGGGCGTCGAACTCACAGTTCTGGGCTTCGTCGTTCCGCTCGAAGAACAGGGAACACCGCTGGACGAGGCGTATCAGAGCTTCATCGCCGACTTCCAGGAAGCGCACCCCGACGTCACTATCAACGCGCCGGAAACACCCCCGGATTTCGACACGCAGCTTCTGGTTGACCTCGCCGCCGGAACCGCCCCCGACCTGTGGAACCAGGACGCCTCGACGCTGGCGCGTCTGGTGGACAGCGGCAACGTGCTGGATATGCGCGAGTGCCAGGCGCTCGTGCCGGAGTTCAACTTCGACCGCTTCTTCCCGTCGACGCTCGCCATTCACCAGCGCGAAGCCGATGGTCCCGTCTACGGCGTCCCGAACGACTTCACCCCGATGGTGATCTACTACAACACCAAGTCGTTTGAGCGCGCCGGCATCGAGCCGCCGACCGCCGACTGGACGTGGGACGACCTCGTTCAGATTTCGCAGGAACTGACGCTCGACAACCAGGGTCGCAACCGCCTCGATCCCAACTTCGATGCCAGCAACGTCGTGCAGTGGGGCTTCCGCGTCCGCCAGTTCTCGTTTGAGTGGCTTTACCGTGTGTGGGAAAACGGCGGCGACGTGATTTCGCCCGACGGAACCACCGCCTCCGGTTATCTCGATTCGCCGGAAGCCATCGAAGCCATCACCTTCCTGCGCGACCTCGTCACCGAGCAGCAGGTTGCCCCGCCCCCGTCGACCCTCGACCAGATGCTCCAGCAGGCGGGCTTCCTGGATCGTTTCCTGGCGGGTGATATCGCCATGTTCGACCGCGGTCACTGGGAACTCGTCGGTCTGAAGTCGAACGCGGCTTACGAGCCAGGCATCTTCTCGGTTGTCGGTCAGCCGGCGAAGGAAAACAATGCCACCGTCCTGTACGAATCGGGCTTCGTCATTCGCGCCGACATCCCCGAAGAGAAGAAATTGGCTGCCTGCCAGTTCGTCGAAGCAGCGACCAACCGTGGCTATCAGGATACGAAAGCCATCACCGGTATCGCCATCTCCGCGAACCAGGCAGCGGCTGCTGATGCCGCCGCCAACGCCGAAGACCCGGCGCTGGAACAGGCATTCGTCGACGCCGTCGCGAGTGGTCGCGCCCCGTATGGCTCGGTCTACACAAGCTGGCCGTCGATTGAAACGGCGCTCGATTCGATGATGGAACGCATCCTCGCCGGTGGCGATATCGAATCCGAAGTCGCTGTCGCGGTCGAGGAAATCAACCGCGAATTGAGCCAATAACCCTCTGAAATTCCGGGGGTCGCCCTGCCGTAGGGCGACCCCCGGCAGCACGGAGTCGCCAAACTTATGGCAGAGAGCGCCTTGTCACTTCCGCGCCGTAGCCCAAACCTGTGGCAGCGGTTCTGGTCTCGTACCAACGAGAAGGTCGGATATCTTTTCATCCTGCCCTCGTTCATTCACCTGCTGTTGTTTTTGCTGATCCCGGTTTTCTTCAGCTTCTTCCTATCGTTCCACAAGTGGGATCAACCGCGCTTCCAGGATGCCCCCTACATCGGTCTGGGGAATTACGATTTCCTGATGGGTGACAGACGCTTCTGGCACGCCATGCTGAATTCGGCATACTACACCGTCCTCTCGGTGCCGCTCGGTATGGCGTTCAGCCTGGCGATTGCCGTTGTCCTGAACCAAAAGCTCAAAGGTGTGTATCTTTTCCGCACACTGTTCTTCATGCCGGTCATCTCGTCGTGGGTCGCTGTCTCGATCATCTGGGTCACGCTGCTCGATCCGAATGTCGGCATCGTCAACTACATCCTGCAACAAGTCGGGCTGCCGCCAGTCAACTGGCTCGGCGATCCGCGATCCGCTATGCCAAGTCTGGTGCTGATCACCATCTGGAAAAGCGCCGGCTTCAACATGGTCATCTGGCTGGCAGGCTTGCAGGCGATACCCAAGGAACTCTACGAGGCGGCATCCATTGACGGCGCATCGCGCTGGCAGTCTTTCTCACGAATTACGCTGCCGCTGCTCGCGCCGACATCGTTCTTCCTCGCTGTCACCGGCGTGATCGGCTCGTTCCAGGTATTCTCGCCGGTCTACGTCATCACCAAGGGTGGACCACTCGACTCGACCGACGTGGCGGTGTTCCACATCTACCGCGAAGCGTTTCAGGAGTTCAATTTCGGGTACGCATCGGCGCAGGCATGGGTTTTGTTCGCCGTGATCTTCATCGCGACGCTGGCGCAGTTCTGGTACATCCGGCGCACGCGCGAAGAAATCCAGTTCTAGGAGAAGCCAATGACTCGTCAACCGCTCACCGTCCGCCAGGTACTTGTGAAGGGTCTTGGCTATGCCATCCTGATCGTCGTCGCGCTGTCGATGGTCGTGCCGTTCATGTGGATGGTCACGACCTCGCTGAAGTCGCCGGGCACAACTTTCAGCTATCCGCCGCAGATTCTCCCGAACGAGTTCAACTTCTCGCAGTACCAGCGGCTGTTCGATAACCTGCCTTTCGCCCGCTATTTCATCAACACGGTGTTCGTGACGCTGGCGACGGTCGTCGGGCAGCTCATCGTCTGCTCGATGGCGGCATACGGCTTCGCGCGCCTGAATTTCATGGGGCGCGACACCATCTTCGTCCTCTACCTGATGACGATGATGATCCCGTTCCAGATCACGCTGATACCGCTGTATCTGATCATCACGCAGCTTGGCTGGGTCAACACCTATCAGGGCTTGATCGTACCGGGCATCTCCAGCGCCTTCGGCATCTTCCTGCTCAGGCAGTCGTTCCTGAACATCCCGCGAGACTATCAGGACGCCGCCCGCATCGACGGCGCAAACGAGTTCACCATTTTCACCCGCGTCTTCCTGCCCCTCAACGGACCGACGCTGGCGACGCTGGGTGTTTTTGCCTTCATGGGCACGTGGACAGACCTGCTGTGGCCCCTGCTGATCGCACGCAGCGAGCAACTGCGCACGCTTGAACTCGGCTTGGCGTACTTCAACGCCCGCCCGAACGCCTTCGTGCAGCCCAACTGGCCTCTGCTGATGGCGGGCGCGGTTGTGGTCATGGTTCCGGTGCTGATCGTGTACGTGCTGGCGCAGCGCTACTTCGTGCAGGGTATTTCGCTCAGCGGCGTCAAGGGATAACATTCATGCATTTCTACAGCTTCGAGCAGGCAGACCCGGTTTTTACGGTCGACCGATGGAAGCTCAGCTTCCAGATCATCACCTTGGAGAATATATACGGTCTGTCGCCGGATCACACGACCGTCAGTGACGCGGGCGACAGCGTGCGGCTGACCTGTTCGATGCTGAGTTGGGCAGGGCAGCAGCAGAACGCGCCCGGCAGCGTGACCGTGACCATTCACCGCGACTCCGGGCAGCACATCCGGCTTGATATCGAAGCGGAAGCGGCGGAGCGGATCACGGCGGTCAAGATTCTAGTGCGCGACCTGCCTGCCCTCTCAGCGCTCGACATGCTCGACCAGCCGCGCATCGTCCCGTTTGATGGGCTGCTCGACCGGTACCCCAACCAGTTACGGCTGCCGGTGTGGTTCGTGGATCAGGAGCATGGCGCGCGCCTCGGCTTCCGCTGTGAGGACGCCGATATGCGCGCCAAGCGTTTCTGCGCCTACCCCGAACGCATGGGACAGTTTCGCGGCAGATACACCGTCGAGTGCATCCACGAGCAGGACGCCCGCCTGTTCGAGACCAGAATGGTCGTCCCGACGTGGATTTTCGACGCCAACGCTGAACCGGACGTATTTCGGGACGAGCAGCTTGCCTTCAACGAGGCGTACACCAGCTTGCAGACGTGGGAGCAGCGCGCCGACGTTCCCGCCTGGGCGCGCGATCTCAGACTGGTACTGACGCTGCACGGGATGCACTGGTCGGGCTTTGTGTTTAATGACTATGCGCAAATGCTCGACATCATCCGTTTCGTCGCCGACCGCATCGACGGGCGGCACGTCCTCGCCTATCTCCCCGGCTGGGAAGGGCGCTACTACTGGCAGTATGGCGATTTCCGCCCCGACCCTCTGCTCGGCGGTGAAGACGGCTTCGCCCGGCTGTGCGCCGAAGCGAAGGCGCTTGGCGTGCATGTGATGCCGATGTTCGGCGGCAACTGCGCCAATTCGTGGGCGCCCAATTTCCACAATTTTGGTCCATCGTCGTACATGAAGACCGCCACCCGCAACGTCTTTCACGGCAACCAGCCGGACTGGAACACCAGCCGCACGCAGGATACCGGCTGGCAGGCGTGGCTCAATCCCGGCGCTCCGGCGTGGCAGAACGAGCTGACACGCCAGATCGTCAATCTAATAACCCGTTACGATTTCGACGCCGTGTTTCTCGATACCGTCGAGGTGTGGGTCAACGACCCCGATTTCAACATCCGCGACGGCTACCGCCAGTTGGTCAGCCGCCTGCACGCCGCCCGCGCCGATCTGCTGGTGACGGGTGAGGACTGGTGGGACGGCTTGCTCGGCATCTTCCCGATCTTCCAGCAAACGTCCAAGTGGCGGCAGGTGCCGGGCTGGGTCGGTCGCTACGCCCGGCTGATAGGACACATCTGCGACGGCGAAGCCAGCCGAGGCAGCACCGGCGTCTTCGAGTCCGGCTACGCTCCTTACGAGCGTCTGCCCGACCAGCCGCACTACATTCCCACGCTGGCGTTCGTGGACGGCACGCTTTCGGGCGCGCGCGACGAAATCGAGGCGGTGATCGCCCTCGCCAAAATGCGATAGCTGCGCGGACGGAACCGGCTGGTTGCGCCGAAAGAATCACCTCAGAGTCCCCCGTTTTTACTGACCGCTCAGTGCCAAAACCACCGCGTCATATTTGCTTGTTGACAGCATCCTAATTCGATCTATTATCGCAGTTTAAAGTCCTTCATCTATTGATCGCTTTGGGGAGAAACCCATGCCTGGCAGGTCGAAGCGTTATATAGTGTTGCTTGCAATGCTCGTGCTTGTCCTCCTCGCTTCATCCGTCTCGGCGCAGGATCAGCCGACCACGCTCCGCATCGGCAGAACCTACGTAATCGACACGCTCAACCCTGCCAGCAGCTATTTCAGTTATCAGATGCGGGCATTGTGGTACGACACCCTGATTCAGTTTGTCGGCGGCGACCGAGTCGCTCCGGGTCTGGCGGAAAGCTGGTCGGTCTCAGATGATGAGCTGACCTGGACGTTCAAAATCCGTCCGGGCGTAACCTTTGCCGACGGCACGCCGCTGACAGCAGTTGAAGCAGCATGGAGCCTCAACTGGACAATCGAGAACCAGCTTCCCACCTTGATCACCTACCTGAACAATGTGACCAGCGCTGAAGCTCCCGACCCCACGACCCTGTTGATCCACGTCTCTCAGCCAGTGCCAGATATGATCAGCGCAAAGCTGCTGTACGTGTGGATGCTTCCCCCGTCGGTGTGGGCAGACAAAACCGGCGACGACATCACGACCTACAATGAACTGGACGCAGCCATGGGTTCAGGACCCTATCACCTGACCGAATACCAGGAAGGTGAATATACCATCATGGAGGCGAACCCGAATTACTGGGGCGGCAAGCCTCCGGTCGACAAAATCATTTATCAGCAGTACGCAACCGAAGACGCGCTGGTACAGGCGCTGCTGGCAGGCGACCTCGACTTCATCCTCGAAGTGCCCACTTCGGGAGTTGCGACGCTGGAGAATGAGCCGAAAATCACCATCTCGATCGAGGATGACTTTTATCTCGAAGAACTGATCATCAATTCCAACCCTGACGGCACTCAGCCCGCCAGCCTCAATGACCCGCAGATACGCCTTGCCATCGCGCACGCGATTGACAAACAGCAGATCATCAATGTCGGCTATTTCGGCTACGCTGCGCCCGCCAATTCGGTACTGCCAGCCGCGAATGGCAGGTTCCACAACGACCAGATACCGGGTATTTCATATGATCTCGACGAGGCGAACCGTATTCTGGACGAAGCCGGCTACGTCGATACTAATGGGGATGGCATCCGCGAATACAGTGACGGCACGCCGCTCGAATATCGATTCTATACATCGGAGAGCTATGCCTACTATGCCCGAATTGTCGAGATCATCTCCCATGATCTGGCGGCAATCGGCATTTCCGCTCCTCCACAAGCCCTGTCGGACGACAGTCTGATCGCGCTGCAGGTCGATTACGACAGCGATCTGATCTACTGGGGCTGGTATTTCGACCCCGACCCCGGCTCTACCATGAGCATCTTCATCTGTGGCGAGACCGTAGACGGCGGCTGGAGCGACAGCGGCTACTGCAATCCCGAATATGATCGTCTGTATCAGGAACAAACCGTGACCACCGACGAAGAGACGCGGCTCCAAATCATCTGGCAGATGCAGCAGATGATCGCCGACGACAAGCCCTACATTCCGGTCGTTTACCAGAAAGCCATCAGCGCTTTCCGAAATGACCGTTTTCAGTTCCCACCCGATGTTGCCCGGCTTTCGACGAAATACGCGCTGTTCAACGGCTTCTAGCTCGTCGGTTCGTGAGGCAGGGATTCAGGCACCGGGCTGAGCGCCTGCCACCATGATACGCGCCGACTATGTTGTGCGAAAACTGGGTTTCGCCGTGATCACGCTGCTGGTCGTGATCGTCTTCAATTTCTTCCTGTTCCGAATTCTGCCGGGCGATCCTGTCCGGCTTTTGTTTCGTAATCCTCGGCTGACGCGCGATGCCCAGGAACTGATTCGCGTCCAGTTCGGGCTGGACAAGCCGGTCTGGCTGGACACCGAGAAGTTGAGCGCAGGCGATATAGGCGGTGCGCTCGACAGCCAGTTCACCGCCTATATTCGCAACCTCGTGCAGGGCAACCTCGGCATCTCGTTCGCCAACCGCCAGGATGTCGGCGAACTGCTCGCCGTACGGGTGTGGCGTACGGTGATTCTGGTATTCGCCGGGGAAACGCTGGCGATTGTGATCGGCGCGGGGGTTGGCTTGGTCGCCGCCTGGAAGCGCGGCTCGCCCATCGACGCGGCTTCGCTGATCATCGGGCTGATGATGTGGGCGCTGCCGACATTCTTCCTCGGCATTATCCTGCTGATTGTGGCGCGCGGCGTGCTGCCAATGGGCGGCATGGTCACGCCGGGCTATGCCGACGAAGGCACAGCCGCCTACTGGCTGGACGTGGGCAGGCATTTGATCCTGCCCACGATCACGCTGGCAGTCGTCAGCGCCAGCGGCTATATGCTGATCATGCGCAGCAGCGTGGTTGATGTGCTGTCGGAAGACTACATTCTGACGGCGAAAGCCAAAGGCATGAGCAACCTGCGCATCCTGCGCGACCACGCTCTCAAGAACGCCATGCTGCCGATGGTCACCATCGTCGCGCTCACGCTCGGCTACACCGTTGGCGGCGCTATCCAGGTCGAGACGGTGTTTTCATGGCCCGGTATCGGTCGGCTGATCTACGACTCGGTCGCCAAGCAGGATTACCCTGTGCTTCAGGGCGCATTCCTGCTGATTGCCGTCAGCGTGATTCTGGCAAACCTCGTCGCCGACATTCTCTATTCGGTGCTTGACCCGCGTGTCAAGCTGGCATAGGAAGCGAGAGATGCTGCGCGAGTTCTTTCGCAAAAAAACCGCCATTCTCGGCACGGCGATGCTCGCCATCGTGGTGCTGGCAGCCGTCTTCGCCCCGGTCATCGCGCCATACAACCCGTATGAGCGCGTCAATGTGCAGCCAGAAGACATTCTTGCCCCGCCCAGCGCCGCGCACATCCTCGGCACCGACGACGCCGGCAAGGATGTGTTCAGCCAACTGATCTACGGCGCGCGCGTGTCGCTGCTGGTCGGCTTTACAGCCTCGTTCATGACCATGATCATCGGCACGACCGTCGGCTTGGTCGCCGGCTATTTCGGTGGCAGGGTCGATAACATCCTGATGCGAATCGTCGACTTCCTGCTGGTAATTCCCGATTTGCCGCTGGCGCTGGTAATCATCGCCGTCTGGGGGCGCGGTCTGCCCAAGATCGTCTTCGTGATCGCCATTCTCGGCTGGACGTACACCGCCCGGCTGGTGCGCTCGCAAACGCTGACTATCAAGGAGCGCCAGTACATCACGCGGGCAAAGGCAGTCGGCGCGAGCAACCCGCGCATCATCATCCGACACATCCTGCCGCAGGTCATGCCGCTCATCGTCGCGCAGTCGGTGCTGGACGTATCCGCCTCGATTCTGGCGGAGTCGTCACTCAGCTTTCTCGGTCTGGGCGATCCGACGCTGGTCAGTTGGGGGAACATGCTCAATTTTGCTTTCGAGCGCGCCATCAGCCGGCAAGCGTGGTGGTTCCTGCTCCCGCCGGGCTTCGCCATCCTGTGGGTCAGCCTCGCCGTCATTCTGATCGGCACGGTCATCGAGGAAATCGTCAACCCGCGCATCAAGTCGCATCACCTGTTCGACCCCCGGCGGATGATCAAGCTGATCCTGCCGATTCCGCCAGAGCCGATACCCGTCCCGGTGAAGGAAGAAGCCTGATGTCGATCCTCGAAGTCAGGAATCTGTCGATTGACTATCTCTCCGATCGCGGCGAGGCGATGCACGCCGTCGATGACGTGAGCTTCGATGTCCACAAAGGGCGTTCGCTGGCGCTGGTTGGCGAATCCGGCTGTGGCAAGACGACCACCATGCTGGCGCTGCTGCGGCTGCTGCCCGCCGAAGGGCGCATCATCGGCGGAGAAATCCGGCTCAACGGCATCGACCTGCTGCGGCTGGCTGAAGACGAGATGCGCCGCTACCGCTGGAGCCAGATCGCGCTGATCTTTCAGGGAGCGATGAACGCGCTCAACCCGGTGCGCAGGGTCGGCGACCAGATCGCCGAAGCGATACGGCTGCACAGCCCGGTCGATCAACGCGCGGCGCAGCTCCGCGTCGGCGAACTGATGGAGATGGTCGGCATCCCACCGGAGCGTGCCAGCCAGTACCCGCACCAGTTCAGCGGCGGGATGCGCCAGCGCGCCATGATCGCGATGGCGCTCGCCTGCAAGCCAGATATTCTGATCGCTGACGAGCCGACGACCGCCCTCGATGTGATGATTCAGGCGCAGATTCTCGACCTGCTCCAGCAGCTACAGACGCAGTTGGGGCTGTCGGTCGTACTGGTGACGCACGATCTCGGCGTGGTCGCCGAACTATGCGACGAAGTGTTGATCATGTACGGCGGCAAAGTCGCCGAATATGGCGACGTGGACACGATTTTCAACCACCCGAAACACCCGTACACTCAGCGGCTGCTTGAAGCCTTCCCCGACGTGAACGCGCCGACCGATACGCTGGCGTCGATCCCCGGTCACCCGCCGCCGTTGAGCGCGCTGCCGCCCGGCTGCCGCTTCGAGCCGCGCTGCCATCTCGCTGGCGATCTGTGCGCGTCGGTCGTGCCGGTGGTTCGCGCCATCAGACCGGGGCATCTGGTCGCCTGCCACTATGCCGAAACCGCTGAGGTCGAAATCACGCCAGAGGCGAACCCATGACCGCCGAGTCGATCCTCACGGTGAACGCCGTCCGCAAGCTGTACCCGGTCTCGCGCGGCTTGTTTGGGGCGCTGCGCCGCCACCCGAAACGCCACGTCCATGCGCTCGACGGCGTGTCATTCGAGCTGCATCGCGGTGAGATTCTGGGGCTGGTGGGTGAATCCGGCTCCGGCAAGACAACCGTCGCCATGAGCGTGCTGGGGCTGATCGACCCAACCGAAGGGGAAATTCGCTTCGACGGCGGCAGCGTCCCCCGGATGGCGCGCGGGCGCGACCGTCTCGCTCTGCGCCGTCAGATACAGATCGTGTTCCAGGACCCGTACGAAGCGCTGAACCCACGCCAGACCGTCTTTCAGATCGTCGCCGAGCCGCTGGAAATTCACGGTATCGCCACGTCCCATGCCGACAAGGTCGAACGGGTCGCGGCGGCGCTGGCGGAAGTCGGTCTGAAACCACCGGAAAGCTTTTTCGAGCGCCACCCGGACGATCTCTCTGGCGGGCAGCGCCAGCGCGTCGGCATCGCGGGCGCGCTCATCCTCAAGCCCAAGCTGCTGGTCGCCGACGAGCCGGTGTCGATGCTCGACGTGTCGGTGCGCGCCGAAATCCTCAACCTGCTGCGCGCCCTACGCGACAAGCATGGTATCACCATCCTGTACATCACCCACGATCTGGCAACCGCCGGTTTCTTCACCGACCGCATCGCCGTCATGTATCTGGGTCGGATCGTCGAAATCGGTCCCACCGTCGAAGTGCTGACGAACCCACAGCATCCATACACTCGCGCGCTGCTCTCGGTCGTGCCCGTGCCCAACCCACGCCGCCGCCGTAAGCGCGTCATTTTGCAGGGCGAAATCTCCAATCCGATTGATTTGCCGCGCGGCTGCCGGTTCCACCCCCGCTGCCCGGACGCAATCGACCGCTGCCGGGAGATCGACCCGGCGCTGTACGAAGTCGGGGCGAACCACTGCGCCGCCTGCATCCGCGTACCTGGAGCCATCGATGCCCCCTGATTTTCTGGATACTCTGCTCGACCTGCCGCGCGTCCTCGAAGCACAGGTTTCGCCCGATGGCAGATGGGTCGCCTGGGCGTGGCTGGGTGTCGCCGAAACGGTCGATGTGTACGCCGCGCCAACCGACGGCTCGCAGCCGCCGATCCAACTGACCGCCAGCCCGCACAATGCCCTGGTCGCCTCGTGGACGCCGGACAGCCGCGCCGTCCTCGTCGTTCAGGATAAGAACGGCGATGAGCGCTATCGCCTGTTCCGCGTCGATCTCGCGCAGCCGGGCGTGATGCATCCCCTGACCGAAGCCAACCCGAACTACTTCATGCGCGGCGGCGAGCTTCACCCGAATGGTCGCTGGCTGATATACGGCGCCAACGTGGACGAGTGGGGAGAAGAGATCGGCGTGACGTGGATGTACCGCCACGACCTGCTCACCAGCGAGCGACTGCCGCTGGCGCGCCCACAGCGCACTGGCTTCATGCGCGTGCGGCTCAGCCCCACCGGGCAGCATGTCTTGTATTACCGACGTGAGCGCGGGCTGAGCGGACTTCAGGTGTGGCTGGCGGATATCGACGGCGCGCACGACCGCGAGATCGTCAACGTCGGCGACGATCACAAAGCCTTCGCTTCGTGGTTCCCCGATGGGGTGCGTATTCTGGTGATCGCCGAGACCGACACGCATTCTCGCGTCGGCATTTATTCGCTGGAGGATGGCGCGCTGTGCTGGCTGATCGATGATCCCGCACGCAATATCGAAGAAGCCTACGCCCCGTTCGGCGCCAACCAGATCGTGATTGTCGAAGTCGATCACACCCGCACGCGCTGTTCGCTGCTCGACCCGACGACCAGCGCCGAAACCCCCATGCCCGACATACACGGAAATTTCCTGCCGCTCGCCCCAACCCCCGATGGCGCATGGGTCGGCTGGTATTATCACTCACAGCAGCCGACCGACCTCGTTCGCTTCACGCCGGGCGACCCGCCGGATAAGTTCGTCAGCCTGACGCGCGTCTGGGAGCGAACGCCGCTAACTCCGGCGGATTTCGTCCCGGCGGAGGATTACCGCTGGCATTCAGTGGATGGTCTGGAGATTCAGGGCTGGCTGTGGCGGGCGCACGGCGAGCCACACGGCACGGTGATCTTCATACACGGCGGTCCTACGGCGCACGTTGGCGACCGAGTCATCGCGCAGGCGCAATATCTCGCCTCGCAGGGTTTTCATGTGCTTGCCCCGAATTATCGCGGCAGCACCGGATTCAGCCGCGCTTATCAGGACGCCATCAAGTGCGACGGCTGGGGCGGGCGCGAACAGGACGACATCCGTACCGGCATCGAAGCGCTGATCGCCAACGGCATCGCGCAGCCGGGCAAAGTCGGCATCACCGGCACATCCTACGGCGGCTATTCGTCGTGGCACGCGATCACGCACTTCCCGCCCGAACTGACCGCCGCGTCCGCGCCGATTTGCGGTATGACCGACCTGTTGGTCGATTACGAGACGACCCGCCCCGACCTGCGCCCGTACAGCGAGGAAATGCTCGGTGGCAGCCCGGAACAGGTTCCCGAACGCTACTACGAGCGATCCCCCATCCACTTCGTCGCGAATATCAAAGGTCGCCTGCTGATCGTGCAGGGACTGCAAGACCCGAACGTGACGCCGGAAAACGTCCGCATCGTGCGGGCAGCCCTCAATGCAGCGGGTGTCGAGCATGAACTGCTCGCCTTCGACGACGAAGGACACGGCATTTCGCGCAAGCCGAATCAGAAAATCCTGTTCCAACAGCTAGCGGCGTTCTTCGGAGAAGCATTCGAAGGCTGAGCTTTCTCCCACCCCGACAGGACGAATGGCACATCCCAATCTGCCCGTCCCAGAATAGCCTTGAGATAGCCGTCGCCCGCAGCGACGCTGCTTTGATTTCGCTATCTGTCTCAGCAGGAGCAATCTGAATGCGCGCGTTCACCCACCTGGCAATCACCCGGTCGGACGACCTGATCTACGGACGCTGCCCTTATCCCATTCGGTTGAAAAGCGGTCTCGAAATTGGCGGCGGCATGGTCTACCCGGAGATCAACTTCACCCTTCCGCCAATGATCGTCAATGCCGTTACGATGCCGGATGTGCGCGAGCAATACCAAAGCATCATCGATGCCGTATGCGGGCGGGCGGTAGAACTGCACGCACCGGGCTTGGTCGTCGAGTTCGAGATGCTGCCGGATATGACGCTCGTGCCCGAATGGGGCGTCGAAGTCGTCACGATTCTGCGCGAAACGCTGGATCGCTACGCCGCCAAAGGGCTGAAAAGCGGCCTCCGGGTGACGCCGAACGACATCCGCGAGTTCGACCGCCCGCCGCAAATGCGCGAAGGCAAATACTGGGATGAGATGCTGGCGTCGTTCGAGGGGAGCGTCCGCGCCGGCGCAGACATGCTCGCCATCGAATCGACCGGCGGCAAGGAAATCCACGACAGCGCCATCCTCAATGCCGACATGCCCCAGATCGCACTGGCGCTGGGCGTCCTCGCCCCACGTGACATGGCATATCTCTGGGATCACATCGTCGAGATCGCCGAGCGTTACGGCGCGGTTCCGTCGGGCGATTCCGCCTGCGGTTTCGCCAACACCGCAATGGTGTTGGCAGAGACGCGCCACATTCCGCGCGTGCTGGCGGCGCTCATCCGCGTGATGACCGTGCCGCGCAGCCTCGTCGCCTTCGAGCGCGGCGCGGTCGGTCCGAGCAAAGACTGCGCCTACGAGGGACCGTACATCAAGGCAATCACCGGCTGCCCGATCGCGCTCGAAGGCGCGGAAGCCGCGTGCGCGCACCTGTCGCCGATCGGCAACATCGCCAAAGCCACCGCCGACCTGTGGAGCAACGAATCCGTGCAGAACGTCCGTTTGCTGGGCGCTACCGCGCCGGTCGTGTCAGTCGAACAGCTTGTCTACGCAACCCGGTTGATGAATACGGCGGCGCAGCACGGCACGGACGGCGCGCTCATGCTGCGCGACTGGTTTGTCCAGTCTGACGCCAGCCTCGACCCGCAGGCGTTCGTTCTGCGCCCCGATGTGGTCATGAAGCTGGCGCAGGAAATCATCGCCGAGAAGACGCCCTATCAGCGCACGCGGCGCGCCGGGATCGCCACGATGGCAGCGCTACGGCAAGCACAGGCATCGGGCGAGCTTGAACTCAGCCGTGCCGAACAGCGCTGGCTGGATCGGCTGTCGGCGGCGCTGGACGAACTCCCGGAATCCGAAGATGAGTTGATCGCGCAGGTCGTCCCGACGCTCGACCACAGCAAGATTCGGCTGGATCAATATCTGCTGGAAGCGTCCGGCGTGTAACGCGGGTTCCGCTCAGGTTTGCTCCGAGTGCGCCTTCTGATGAAGCGGTGCGGCTGGCTCGCGCCGCGATACCCGCATTCGCCAGCGCCGCCACGTCCCGACGACGCCCAGCGGGAACACAATCACGACCAGGATGAACACAACGCCCAGCAGCAGCGACCAGATTCCGGCGATGTCGACCGTGATCCCGCCGATGACCAGCGTGCTGTCCCGGAAGAACACGTCGAGCAGATGCAGCCCCGCCGAGCCGATGATCGGTCCGCCGAACGTGCCGACGCCGCCGATGATCGTCATCAGCAGCGGGTCAACCGTGTAGCTGACGCCGAGCAGTTCCGGTCCTACCTTCTTGTTCAGCAGCACCTGAAGCATCCCGGCGAGCGCTGCCAGCATTCCGGCGACGATCAGCGACAGCAGCTTGTAGCGCAGTGTGTCGTAGCCGATAGCCAGCGCGCGGTCTTCGTTCTCGCGGATCGCCTGGAACACCGCCCCGGTCGGGGAATTGACCAGCCGGCGGATGAACAGGAATGTACCGGCGAAGAACGCCAGCGCGATGTAGTAGAACGTCAGCCGGTTCTGCGACGGGTCGAGCCACACCGGCAGGTTGCTGACGGCGAAACCGTCTTCCGCCTTGGTCAGCGACAGCCGACCGAAGAAGATGAAGAACATCTCGGCGACAGCAAGCGTGAAAATGGCGAAGTAAACACCGCGCAGCCGCAGCGACACCAACCCGATCAGCACGCCGACGATACAGGCGACCAGCAACCCGGCGACCACGCCGACCAGCAGCCCTATACCCGGATCGAGTCCGGTGTATTCGAGCGCCAGCCCCAGCACGTAGCTGCCCATGCCGAAAAACAGCGCGTGCCCGAACGAGACGATCCCGGTGAACCCGAACAGCAGGTTGTAGCTCATCGCCAGGATGCCGAGGATGTACGCCTCAATCAGCACCGCCTGCCAGCGCACCGATTCGCCGCGCATGACCATGCGGTCGCCGCGCGCCACACCGACCGGGCTGGAGTCGGTCAGCCAGCCGACCAGAAATGGGAACGCGATTAGGAAGATTGTCAGCACGATCAGGAGTTTGTCGCGGTTGAGACGCTGCAGCCAGCTTGAACGACCGTTCATCGGACTACCTCGCCTCGCCAAACAGCCCACTGGGGCGGATCAGCAGCACCAGCACCAGCAGCAGCATCGGCGTAATACTGGGCAGCGCCGACAGGTCTGTGCCTATCGCCGCGTTTTGCATGACGGCAACTGCCATGCCAACCATCACGCTGCCGACCGCCGTGCCGCCGTAGCTGCCCAGCCCACCAAGCACGACAACCGCAATCGCCTGCAGCAGAAAGGTGCTGCCCAGCGTGGTCGAAGCGCCGAGGAACGGCGCGGCGACCGCCCCGCCGAGCGCCGCCACCGCGCAGCCCAGTGTGAACACCAGCGTGAACACGGCGCGCACGTTGATGCCAAGCGCCTGCACCATTTCGCTGTCTTCAACGCCGGCGCGAATGATGATGCCGATGCGCGTTCGGCGCAGCAGCAGCGCGATCCCAATGATCAGCGCGACGCCCATACCGACCACGAACAGCCGGTAGGTGCTGAAACGCTGGTCGAACAGCACGAAAAAATTGTCGCGCACGCCGAACGTCTCCGTCCAGCTATACGGCGTCGTCGACCAGACCGCTTTGACGAGTTCGAGCATCACCAGCGACACGCCAAACGTCAGCACCAACTGGAACACGGGACGAACATACAGCCGCCGCAGCAAGCCGCGCTCCAGAATTACGCCGAGCAGCGCCCCAACGCCAACCGCCGCCAGCACCGAGACGACAAAGCGGATATTCGGGTCGGGGATAGCGGTGGTCAGGTCGACAACCCCGCCAGAATGCTGCACGTCATAGGCGACGTAAGCGCCGACCATGAAATACGATCCCTGCGCCAGATTGAGCACGTCCATCAAGCCAAAGATGATCGACAGCCCGGACGCGACCAGAAACAGCAGCATCCCCTGAAACAGACCGGAAAGCACTGTAATCCCGAAGTTGCCCAGGCTCGCCGACGTAAAGTAGCTGAATCCCAGCAAGCCAACCAGGATAGCGGCAATCACGATTGTCGAGTTTCGCTGTGAGCGCATGATCTCCCTATTCAGGCGACGCCGAGATAACGCTGAATCAGCGCTTCATCGTTGACCAGATCGGACATCGCGCCGCTGGCGACGCTCCTGCCGTCGTCGATAATCACGTAATGATCCGCCAGCCGGCTCGCTACGCGGAAGTTCTGCTCGACCAGCAGCACGGTTGTCTGCGCCGAAAGCCGCGTGATCGCCGCCATCAACTGCTCGATAATCACCGGAGCCAGCCCTTCGGACGGCTCGTCGATCAACAGCAGGCGGTTTTCGGGCACGAGCGCCCGCGCCATCGCCAGCATCTGCTGCTGCCCGCCGGATAAATTCCCGCCGGGCAGTTGATACAGCCGCTTCAAATCCGGGAATAATTCGAAGATGAAGTCGCCATTACGCGCCAGATCGCCCGGCTTGCGCTCGGCGATGCGCAAATTCTCGGCGACCGTCAGCCCGCGAAAAATGGCGCGGTGTTCGGGCACGTAGCCGATGCCCATCTGGGCGATGGCGAAAGTCGTCCTGCTGACCAGCGATACGCCGTCGAGAATGACACTGCCCTGCGACGGCGGCGTCATGCCGAGGATGCTGCGCAGCGTGGTCGTCTTGCCGGCGCCGTTGCGCCCCAGCAGCACCGTGATGCCGCCCTTCGGCACGCTGACGCTCACGCCTTCCAGGATGTGAAACTGACCGATAAATGTGTGGATTGCATCTACCTGAAGCAGCGCGTCGCTCATGATGTTTCCCCGGTGGGTAGGTCGTAGAGCGTGCCCAGGTAGACTCCCTGCACCGTCTTGTCGGCGGCGATTTCGGCGGGTGTTCCTTCCGAAAGTACGCGCCCCAAGTGCATCACCGTGATCTTGTCGGACACATTCATGACCACGTTCATGTTGTGCTCGACCATCACGACCGTCCGGTCGCCCTTGCGCCGGATATTGTCGATAGTCTGGACAAGTTCCGGCACGTGTTCCGATGCCATGCCCGCCGTCGGCTCGTCCAGCAGCAGCAGTTCGGGATCGGTCGCCAGGATAATCGCCAGTTCCAGCTTGCGCTTGCCACCGTGCGGCAGCGCATTCGCCAGCAGCCCGGCTTCGGCGTTCAGCCCGACCAGATCGAGCACCGACTCGGCGCGGGTGATGTAACCCCGAAACGAATCCGCGCGCCGCAAAAAGCGGAAATTGTCTGATCCCAGCGCCTGTGCCGCCAGCCGAACATTTTCAAGCACCGTCAGGTTGGGAAAGATGTTGGTGATCTGGAACGAGCGCCCCATGCCCTTGTGCGCGCGCTGGTGGACAGGCGCGTGGGTGATATCCTCGCCCCTGTACAGCACCACGCCGCGTGTCGGGCGGTAAGCGCCGGTCAGCAGGTTGAACAGCGTCGTCTTGCCTGCGCCGTTCGGTCCAATGATCGCGTGGGTGGTCGCACGATTGACCTGCACGCTCACATCGTCGACGGCGACCAGCCCGCCGAATTCCTTGCGCAGGTGCTGCGCTTCTAAAATGACATCAGTCATAAACAGCCTGTTTCAAAAAACGCTCTTGCATAATGGAACGTCCGTAGGGGCGGGTCTGAGACCCGCCCCAATACATTGGATGATCTGTAATGTGTGTTTCGCCTACATGCCGCCGATGCCCAGTTCGGTCATGAAGTCGGCGTCCATCGCTGTCCGCTCCGCCGCGATGGCTTCCGGCAGAAGAACCGGCGGGATGATCTGGTTGGCGGGCACTTCCGCCAGCAGTTTGTAGAACTTCTGATCCGGGTCGGTCAGGTTATCCAACTGAACGATGTACATCGGCACCAGCGCCTGATGATCCGACGGACGGATGCCATACGTCCCCTTCGGTCCCTCGAAGATCATCCCTTCCAGTTCGGGGATCAGCGCTTCGGGCAGCGTATCGCCGCCGGTCGCCTCGACCGCCGCCACCAACGCCTGCGCGGTCGCGAAGCTGCACTCGGTGAACAGGTCGGGCACGTCGTTGTAGACTGCCTTGTGCTTCTCGGTCAGCCAGTCGTTGACGGCGTTCTGCGGGAACGAGTAGTGGTAGACGATCCAGCCAATCGAGCCGATGGTGCTAGGGTCATTCTGCGCAATCGAGTCGTTGGATGTGAAGCCGCCGACGACCAGCATCTTGTCCATGACGCCCAGTTCAAAAATCTGCTGGTTCAGCGTGACAATACCATCGCCCGCCCAGATCGGGAACAGGGCGTCGGCTTCGGACGCAAGCACCTGCTGCAGATACGGTGTGAAGTCGGTGGTCTCCAGCGGCGCATAGATCGGGTCGCCGGTGAAGGTGAGACCCGCCGCTGCCAGCGATGCC
>JADLHH010000142.1 GCA_020848855.1 Anaerolineae bacterium
GCGGGATCGCCTGCGCTTCGATGATCTGCTGGTCGTATAGTTCGCAAATTATGCTCGCCATACCGTGATAGCGCAGCCCGCCGGCGTGCATCGGCGGCGGCACGAAATGGCTGCCGAGCGTGTACATTTTGACCAGCGGCGCCATACCCGCCGTATCACCGAAGTCGTAGGCGTACCTGCCGCGCGTCAGGCTGGGACAGGCGGCGGGTTCGACGGCGATGATGCGCGTGTTTCTGCCGTTGACGAGTTTTTCGCGCACGAACGGCAGCGCGATCCCGGCGAAATTGCTACCGCCGCCCGCGCAGCCGATCACCACATCGGGGTACTCCCCGGCGATCTCTAGCTGCCTGAGCGCTTCCTGCCCGATGATCGTCTGGTGCGTGAGAACGTGGCTGAGCACCGAGCCGAGCGCGTATTTGAACCTGCCGCCGCTCATCACCGCCGCCTCGATTGCCTCGCTGATGGCGATGCCAAGCGAGCCGGGGCTGTTCGGGTGTTCGGCGAGGACGGCACGCCCGGCGCTGGTCAGGTCGGTGGGACTGGCGTAAACGCTCGCGCCGAAGGTCTGCATCATGATGCGGCGGTACGGCTTCTGCTGGTAGCTGACCTTCACCATGTAGACAACGCAGTCCATGCCGAAGAAGCTGCACGCCTGTGAGAGCGCCGTGCCCCACTGCCCCGCGCCGGTCTCGGTGGTCAAGCCCTGCACGCCTTCCTGCTTGTTGTAGAACGCCTGCGGCGTGGCGGTATTAAGCTTGTGGCTGCCGCTGGGCGAGACACCTTCGTATTTGTAGTAGATGTGCGCCGGGGTGTCGAGCGCTTTTTCGAGACGGCGGGCGCGCAGCAGCGGCGTCGGACGCCACAGCTTGTAGATTTCCTGCACCTCTTCGGGGATGTCGATGTAGCGTTCCCGGCTGACTTCCTGCAGGATCAGCCCCATTGGGAAGAGCGGGGCGAGATCATCGGGACCGACGGGCTGGTGCGTGCCGGGATGCAGCACCGGCGGCAGCGGGCGCGGCAGGTCTGCCTGCACGTTATACCAATGCGTCGGCATCTCGGACTGCGGCAGATCGTAGCGCGTGGTCGACATAAGGCTCTCCTCTTGATGAAGTCTCTTTCAAGAAACAAGCCAGTATAGCGAGTTTGTGGGGGCATGGCGAGAGCGGCAGAAGCTCGGTTGTTCATTCACGCAGGCGGTGGAGCAAGCCGCTGTAGCGTTCGGCGACCTTGTTGTTCTTGACCGCCATGTGGACGGCTTTTCGGCTGCCGACCAGCACGACCGCCCGCTTCGCCCGCGTGACGGCGGTATAGAGCAGATTGCGCTGGAGCATCATGTAGTGCTGAGTCATCAGCGGCATGACGACTATCGGATATTCCGACCCCTGACTGCGGTGGGTGCTGATGCAGTAAGCGTGAATCAGCTCGTCAGCTTCCATGAACTCGTAGTAGACATAGCGACCGTCGAACACGACTTCGAGCGACTGATCCTCGAAGTCGATGCCGGAGATGCGCCCGATGTCGCCGTTGAAGACTTCCTTGTCGTAGTTGTTGCGGGTCTGCATCACTTTGTCGCCCGCCCGGAACAGCCGCCCGCTCAACTGCTTTTCGGCGAGGCGTTTATCACCGTTGAGCGCTTTTTGCAGCGCTTCGTTGAGCGCGTGGACGCCAATCGGTCCGCGATACATCGGCGCGATCACCTGCACGTCGTCCAGCGGGTCGATATCGCTGCCGAACTGTCTCTGCACACGATTTTTGACGATATCGACCACCAGCTCGGCGGCGGCAACAGGGTCTTCCTGAGCAAAGAAGTAGAAATCCCTACTGCGATTATCCAGGAACGGGGCATCGCCGTTGTTGATGCGGTGGGCGTTGACGACGATATGGCTGCCTTCATCCTGTCGGAAGATCAGATTGAGGCGCGTGACGTAGGCGACACCGCTGGCGATCACGTCGCGCAGGACGTTGCCCGCGCCGACGCTCGGCAGTTGATCGACATCACCGACGAGCATCAGGTGCGTCTCCGGCTTGAGCGCCTTGAGCAGGTCGAAAAACAGCAGCAGATCGATCATCGACGCCTCATCGACGATCACCATGTCCACGTCGAGCGGATCATCCTGATCGTGGGTAAAGCCCTCGCCGGGGATGTAGCCGAGCAGTCGATGAATGGTGCTGGCGGAACGCTCGGTCGCTTCGCTCAAGCGCTTGGCGGCGCGCCCGGTCGGTGACGCCAGCGCAAAGCTGAAGTCGAGCGCTTCGAGGGCGTGGATGACCATCCGCAGGGTGGTCGTCTTACCCGTACCGGGTCCGCCGGTGAGAATTGACACCTTGTTCGCCAGCGCCGCCCGCACCGCGCCTTTCTGCTGGTCGCTGAGATCGACGTTGTCGTCGGCGGCGAGGTCGGAAAGCAGTTCTTCCCAGTCGGTATGGCGCAGTTCGTCGGTAATCGGCGAGGGAACCATCGTCAGATCACGCAGGCGGTTCGCCGCACCTTTCTCCGAGCCGTAGTAGACCTTGAGATAGACGGCATCCACTTTCTCGCCGTATTCGGTCGTGAGCGTGTCGCTGATCAGGTAATTGGTGAACAGCTCGCGCGACAGGATGTCCTGAATGAGCGCCTTGCTGCCGATGGCGAGCATCTCGGCGCATTTATCGACCAGATCCGCCTGGGGCGAATAGACGTGCCCCTCTTTCGCTAACTGCGTGAGCGCGTAGTACAGCCCGGCGCGAATTCGATTGGGCGAGTCGGCATCGATGCCCATGCTCTGGGCGATGGCGTCGGCGCGGATGAAGCCGATGCCGTCGACTTCGTCGGCGAGCGCGTAGGGATTCTCCTTGACGGTGGTGATGGTGTTGTAGCCGTAATGCTGGTAAATGCGGGTCGCCATCTTGCTGCTGACGCCGTAGCCGTGCAGGAAAACCATCGTCTGGCGCACCGCCTGGTTTTCCGCCCAGGCGATGATCAGGCTCTTGGCGAGGTCGCGCTTGAGACCGGGCACTTCGTGGAGCCGCCCCGGCTGCGTGTCGAGAATGTTGATCGTCTCGGAGCCGAAGTGATCGACAATCTTCTGCGCGGTCTTGGGTCCAATCCCCTTGACGATGCCGCTGCTCAGGTAGCTGACGATGCCGGAGTCGGTGGTTGGCATCATCGGGGTGGTCATTTCGGCGCGAAACTGTTTGCCGTATTTGGGGTCTTCGACCCAATCGCCGTCGAACTGGATGTTTTCACCGACGTTGATTTCCGGCATGACGCCGACGACGGTGATCGTGCCGTCGCGCGCTTCGGCGGCGGGGTAACGCTTGTCGGCTTTGATCTTAATGACGCTGTAGCCGTTCTCCTCGTTGTAAAAGGTAATACGCTCGACCGAGCCTTTGAGCATTTCCATTTGTACGACGCGCTTTTCCGCCTGAAACCCATGAAACTATATCACACCAGCGGCGATTTTGTGATATGTTTACGGTCAGTACGGCGGCAGAAAAGGACTCTCTCATGGACTTGTTCCCACGTTCAAGCGGCGTTCTGCTCCATCCCACTTCGCTACCCGGTCGCTATGGAATCGGCGATCTTGGCGAAGCGGCATATCAGTTCGTAGACTGGCTGGTCGCCGCGAAGCAAGCGGTCTGGCAGGTGCTGCCGCTGGGTCCGACGGGCTACGGCGACTCGCCCTACCAGACACATTCTGCGTTTGCCGGAAACCCGATGCTGATCAGCCTCGACCTGCTGATCGAGGACGGCTTACTGACAGAAGCCAATCTCGGCGACGTGCCCCCCTTCCCCACTCAATATGTCGATTACGGCTGGGTGATCCACTACCACACCCAACTGCTCAACCTGGCGTTCGAGAACTTCGAAAAACTGGCGACCGCCGACCTGCGCGCCGACTTCGAGGACTGGTGCCGGGAGAACAAATTCTGGCTGGACGATTACGGACTGTTCATGGCGCTCAAACAGGAATACGACGCGCACCCGTGGACAGAATGGGACGAAGACGAAGCGCTGCGCGAGCCGCAAGCGATGCTCAACGCTCAGGCACGCCACGCCGAACATATCGAGCAGGTGCGTTTCTGGCAGTGGCTGTTCGCCCGCCAGTGGAGCGCGCTCAAGACTTACGCCAACAGTAAGCAAATCCGGCTGGTCGGCGACATTCCGATCTTCGTCGCGCACGACAGCGCCGACGTCTGGGCGAACCGCGACCTGTTCTACCTGGACGACGCGGGCAACCCGACGATTATCGCGGGCGTTCCGCCGGATTACTTCAGCGAGACCGGGCAGCGCTGGGGCAACCCGCTTTACCGCTGGACGGCGATGGAGCGCGACGGCTATCGCTGGTGGATTCAGCGCTTCCGCACGACGCTGAAGCAGGTCGACCTGGTGCGAATCGACCATTTCCGGGGCTTCGAGGCGTTCTGGGCGGTTCCGGCCACCGAAAAGACGGCAATCAAGGGCGAGTGGATGCCGGGTCCCGGCTTGCCGTTCTTCAACGTGATCAAGGCGGCGCTGGGCAGCCTGCCGATCATTGCCGAAGACCTCGGCGTGATCACGCCGCCGGTCGAAGCCATGCGCGACACGCTCGATCTGCCGGGAATGATCATCCTGCAATTCGCGTGGGGCGACCTCACCGGCGAGGCGCGTTTCCTGCCGCACAACCACCGCAAGAACTCCATCGTCTACACCGGCACGCACGACAACAACACCACCAACGGCTGGTGGTTCACCGACGAGATCGACGACGTGATCCGTGATCACGTAACGCGCTACATCGACCGGCGGATCGTCGAGCCGAACTGGGAGCTGATTCGGCTGGCGATGATGTCGGTGGCGCATACGGCGATCATCCCGATGCAGGATATCATTGGGTTGGGCGAAGAGGCGCGCATGAACACACCGGGTAAGCCGTCCGGCAACTGGACATGGCGCTTCACCGAACGGATGCTGCAGGGACCCGCCCGTGGGCGGCTGGCAGCGATGTCCAGCCTGTACGCCCGCGTGCCACAGGAACACAGCAAGCCGAAAGCGACCTAAATGACAGGGCGGAGGGAGCAGGACTGAGGACTGAGAAGAAACTTCGATAAACGAAAGCGCCACTGACTGCCAGGGCGCTTTTTGTTTGGTGAGGAGTGTATAAAAAGGTGCGTCAGCGCGCTGACCCCACCCCCGCGCTGCGCGCCTCCCCTCCCCGATTTCGAGGAGGGGAGCAAACCGAACCCCTCATGCCCCAACCATCATCGAGACTCACGAAGTTAGCCACTCCCTTTGGTGCTTATCCCTTGATAGTAAGGGCACGACAGGATAATCTTGTTTTGACTCAGCACTCGGCACTCAGCACTTGCTTTTGCATATAGATTTCTTACGCACGCTCTGATGTACGTCTTATACACGTCCTCTATCGTAGGGGCACATTGAAAATCGTATGTGACACGACGTGTGGAGGATGAATCATGACGACGATTGTTCGCTGGAACCCGCTCCGTGAGATGGCAGCCATGCAGGGTGCGCTGGATCGCCTGTTTGACGAGACGTGGCGCGGTGCCCGCAGCGGCGGTGACGCCGGCGCGCTGGCGCTCGATGTCCACGAAACTGACAATGCCTATCTGGTGAGCGCGGCTCTGCCGGGTGTGAATGCCGACGCCGTGAATATCAACCTGCAGGATGGCGTGCTGACGATCTCCGGTGCGGTCGAGCAGCATACGCCGGAGAACAGCCGCGCGCTGATGCTGGAGCGTGGGTATGGCAAGTTCCAGCGCAGCATCCGCCTGCCGCAGTCGGTCAATGCCGGCTCGGTCGAAGCGCGGATGGAAAACGGCGTACTGACGCTGACCCTGCCCAAGACGCCGGAAGCGCAGCCGCGCACCATCCCGATCAAGACCGGCAGCTTCTCCAATAACTAACCCGCAGCCATCAAGCAAAACGGGATACCCTCAGTGAAGGCATCCCGTTTTTGATTTCTGTATAAAGCAGAAAGACTCAGCCGTCGCCGTTGGCAAAGCCGCCGAGCAGCCCGGCGACTTCGCTGCGGGTCGGGAAGGACGACTGCGTGCCCGGCTTCAGCACCGAGCGGGTCGCAATCGCCGAAGCGCGGCGGGCAGCATCATCGACCGGACGCCCGCTCGCCAGCAGGTAAGCAAAGCCGCCGACGAACGCGTCGCCCGCGCCGGTGGTATCGACCGCCTTCACCTTCTCGGCGGCGATCCATTCCGGCTCGTGGTCGCTATCAATCACCAGCACGCCGCGACTGCCGAGCGTGACCACGATGATCTGTGGTCCGCGCCCCTGAAGCGCGCGCGCGGCTTCGACCAACTGGCGGTCGTCTTCGACCTTGCGCCCGACCATCATCTCGATCTCGACTTCGTTCGGGATGAGAATGTCGGTCAGCGGCAGCAGATCGGGCGGGAGCGGCGCGACCGGCGCGGGATTGAAAATCGTGCGGACGGGGCCGGGTTCGCGGGCGATGCGGAAGGCTTCGCGGGTGGCGGCAAGCGGCACTTCGATCTGGCACATGACCAACTGCGCCCCGGCAATCGCTGCGCTCGCGGCACGCACATCTTCGGGCGTCAGCGCGTCGTTCGCGCCGGGCACAATCACGATGGAGTTCTGCCCGGTGTTCTCGTCGACGGTGATCAGCGCGACGCCGGACGCCGCCGTGTCGTCAAACAGAACGTGCGACGTGTCGATGCCCTGCTGGCGGTAGTTGAACAGCGTTTCCTCGCCGAAGGTGTCGCGCCCCAGCTTGGTGATCACGGTCACCTGCGCACCGAGCCGAGCCGCCATGACCGCCTGATTCGCGCCCTTGCCGCCAAAACCGACGCGAAAATTATGCCCGTGCAGCGTTTCGCCCGGCACGGGCAGGCGCGGCACGCGCGCGACCAGATCGGTGTTGGAACTGCCAACCATACAGATACGCGGAGAGTCGGTCATCATGTCCTCGCGGTGGAGTCAAAATATCAAGTTGAAAGTTAAAAGTATCCGCAGATGTATAGGAATGCTTCCCCCTTTTAACTTTCGCCTTGTGGCTGTTCTTAAGGCTTCACGTCGCCGCACAGATGCACGTCGATGCCCATCGCCGCGAGCATGGCGGCTTTGGCAGCGAGCGCCTTGTCCGCGTCCTCTGCCGAAGGCGCGTAGGCGACGTTCAGGTGGTTCGCCTTGTGGCGCGCCATCATCTGGTCGCGCGAGACGCCGTGCAGGACGGCGTGCATGATTGGCCACTGCGGCGTCGTGGCTTGCCAACGGCGTTCGGTTTCCTCGCGCGGCAGCTCGACAACCGATGCTCGCCCGATGTCGGCGTGCAGCCTGCCATCCATGACGAACACGCGGCTCCAGACGATTTCGCCCGGCTTGGCGATGCCTTTGATCGTCCCGCCGCCGAGACGGAAATACATCGGCGGCTGGCGCTCGCTGACCGATCCGGCATAGCCGTCGATGTGATGCGAAGCCGGCGCCGCGCCGGAAATTTCGAATACCCACACGAAATCGTCAACGCCATCACCCTTGTAATGCTCGCCATAGCGCAGGTCATGGAGCGTGGTTGCCGGGTCAAAGCCGAGCGCCGTCCAGACGCGGTTCGTCACCAGCGAATCGACGCCCGCGCACTCGTCCACCTCGTTGAAGTGCGGCAGCGCTTTGCCGGCAAAAAGTTCTTCGCCCGTTTCAGCGTCGAATACGGGCGGGCGCTCGACGTTGTTGAGCAGCCCTTCGGCGAGGTCGGACGCCGGAACCATGTCTTTCAGACCCTGCTGGTACTGAATGCCGACGGCAGCGCAGCCGAATTCGTGGGCGATGCGCACGGCGGCGATATACATCTTCAACTGCTCAAGGATTTGCGCGTCGGTCAGTTCGGTATCCGGGTCGCTGCCGGTCAGGAAGTTCATAGCGCGCAGGTCAAGCCAGTCGCGCGCCTGCTGGGCTTCGTCGTCGCTGACGGTGCGCATCTTCGCCACCAGCGCCGACTGGCTGAGGCGTTCCTTGTAAACGCCTGCCGGGTTGATCATCTCGTCATCGATGATGGCATTGTACATGCCCATGCAGCCTTCATCGAAAATGCCGATGATGGCTTTTTCGCGGGCAAGCTGGCGCGCCAGCGCCTCGCCGAGCGCGCGCTCGGCTTCGGGCAGCGGGCTGCGGTTGAGGTCGCGGACGTGGCTGATGTCGTGGGTGATCTTGCCTTCACGAATCCACTGGCGGATGCCGTTGAGGAAGAATTCGTCGCTGAAATCCACGCTCCAGATGGTGCTGTAGGGGATTCCGGCTTTGGTGAGCGAGCCGTTGAGGTTGAGCATCCCCACCAGACCGGGCCACTGCCCGCTCCAGTTGGCGACGGTCAGAATCGGTCCGCGATGGCTGCGCAGCCCTGCCAGCACATGATGGCTGTACTGCCAGACGGCTTCGGCGACGATCAGCGGGGCGTCGGGATCGATGCCCGCAAATACGTCCATCCCCATACGCTGGCTCGAGATGAACCCGTGCTTGGCTTCGGCGTCATAGGGATGCCCGCGCCTGACCGTCATCCCCTCGCGCGCGAACGCTTCGATCACCTGGCGCTCCATTTCGGATTGCGCCGCCCAGCACGTCTGATTGGCAGAAAGGCGCAGGTCGCCGCTGGCGACGAGACTCGCTTCGCCGGACTGAACCCGCGCGGGCTGCTTTATTTCGGGTAATGTGTACATAAGACCTCTTCCAACGTCTTTTCCCGATACAATAAGGCTAGAATATAGCGCGAACAGTATGGTTTTTCACGTACCATTGTTGGGGAAAGAGGTGGTTTGTGTCGAAAAGTATGGCTCATACACTGATCTTTGTGGTCTTCCTACTGCTGGTCACATCGGCGCAGGCGCAGAACGCCCAGCCGAGCATGGTTGTGATCCCCGGAACGATCCAGAGTGTGCTCGGCTGCACGGGCGACTGGCAGCCAGACTGCGAAGCGACCGCCCTCGCCTACAGCGACGAAGATCAACTGTGGATGGCGACGTTCGACCTGCCGGCGGGCGACTACGAGTACAAAGCCGCGCTCGATGGCAGTTGGGATATCAATTACGGCTTGCACGCCGAACAGAACGGCGCGAACATCCCGTTATCGCTGCCGGAAGAGGCCACCGTGACGGTCATCTACAGCGACGCCACTCACTGGGTGACGGACAGCGTCAACTCGATCCTCGCCAACGTGCCGGGGAGCTATCAGGACGAGATTGGCTGCCCCGGCGAATGGGCGCCGGACTGCCTGCGCTCGCTGCTGCAAGACCCGGACGGCGACGGCACGTATACCTTCACGACCAGCGCTATCCCGGCGGGCGATTACGAGGCTAAGGTCGCCGTCAACGGAAGCTGGACGGTCAACTACGGCGAGGACGGCGCACCCGGCGGCGCGAACATCCAGTTCAGCGTGCCCGCCGACAACACCGAGACCGTGTTTAGCTGGGATTCGGTCACACACATCATGACGATCATCGTGGGCGGCGAAGCGCCGCCGAAGGTGGGCAACTTGAAACAGGCACTCGCGCAGTGGGTTTCGCAGGACACGATTGCATGGCAGATTTCGCGCATACCCGGCGCAGATTATCGCCTGTACTACAGCCCAACTGCCGAACTCGAACTGACGGATACGGGCATCGAAGGCGGTGAATACATCAACCTGACGGTGGATCGCGGCGGGTTAAGCGACTCTATTCTGGCGAAATTTCCGCAGCTTGAGGATTACACGGCGCTCAGGATCGACTCCGCTGCGTTCGACCTGATTCCGACCATTCTCGGCAGCCAGACCGCCGTTGCCGCATACTACAACGGCGACGTGTTCCAGGACGCGACCGGGCTACAGATTCCCGGCGTGCTGGACGACCTGTACCGCTACGATGGCGACCTCGGCGTCACGTTCAGCGACGGCGTACCGACGATCCGCGTATGGGCGCCGACGGCGCAGTATATTTTCCTGCACCTGTTCGACGACTCGAACCCGGCAACCGAGTCAACCCGCCACGAGATGACCTACGACAGCGCTACCGGCGTCTGGAGTATCACCGGGGAGCCGGACTGGTACGGCAAATACTATCTGTTCGAGGTCACGGTCTACGCACCCAGCACGCAGAAGATCGAAACGAATCTGGTGACCGACCCGTACTCGGTCAGCCTGTCGACCAACAGCGCCCGCAGCCAGATCATCGATCTGAATGACCCGGCGCTGATGCCCGACGGCTGGCAGACACTCGAAAAGCCAGAACTGGACGCGCCGGAAGACAGCGTGATCTACGAACTGCACGTCCGCGACTTCAGCGCGTATGACGATACCGTTCCCGAAGACGAACGCGGCAAGTTCGCCGCCTTCACCGAAGGCGAATCGAACGGGATGCAGCATTTGCGCGCGCTGGCGCAAGCCGGGCTGACGCATATCCACCTGCTGCCCGCCTTTGACTTCGCCACCATCAACGAGAACGCCGGCGAACGGCAGGAGCCGGATCGCGCTGCGTTCGAAGCGCTGCCGCCCGATTCCGAGGAGCAGCAGGCGCTGGTCGCCGCGACGAAAAACACTGACGCTTACAACTGGGGCTACGACCCGCTGCACTACACCGTGCCGGAAGGCAGCTACAGCACCGACCCGGACGGCGCGCAGCGTATCCTTGAATTCCGCGAGATGGTGCAGGCGCTCAACCAAAGCGGGCTGCGAGTGGTGATGGATGTGGTGTACAACCACACCAACGCCAGCGGGCAGAACCCGAACTCTGTCCTCGACCGGATCGTGCCCGGCTACTATCACCGGCTCGACGAAAAGGGGCGCGTGGCGAGCAGCACGTGCTGCTCGAACACGGCGACCGAGCACGCCATGATGGAAAAGCTGATGCTCGACTCGCTGCGGACGTGGGCGACGGCTTACAAGGTCGACGGCTTCCGCTTCGA
>JADLHH010000143.1 GCA_020848855.1 Anaerolineae bacterium
CGATGACGACCTGCGCCCGGTGCGCCGGGAACTCGCCGTAGTCCAATGCCGGAATTCCCCAGCTATTCAACAACCGCGCCGGGCGTTCGTGACGAACGACGGCGGCGACGTTCGCGCCCGTTAGCCGCGCAACCTGCGCCGTCAGCAGCCCCAGCTTGCCCGTGCCAATCAGGATCACGCGGTCGCGCGGGGCAATCTGCTGCGCTTCGAGGATTTGCAGCGCCGCCGCCAGCGGTTCGGTAAACACAGCGGCATCGTCGGAAATGCTTTCCGGCACAGCGTACAGATTGCGGGTCGTCAGTTGAAGATAGTCGGCAAACGCGCCGGGATGCCGGTCGATGCCGATGGTCGTGCGGTTGCGGCACAGGCTGGGAATCCCGCGCAGGCACAGGTCACAATCGCCACAGGCGACATTGATCTCCCCCACGACGCGCTTGCCCAGCCAATCATCCGAACCCGCCACGACCTCGGCAACGAATTCATGCCCCAGAATACCGGAAAAGCCCATGTAGCCGCCGATCAGTTCGAGATCGGTGCGGCAGATGCCGGCTTTGCGAATTTTCAGCAGCGCTTCGTCACCGCGCGGCTGCGGTATCGGCACGTCGGTGTCGAACCGAAGCTGACCGTCGAGAACGAGCGCCCTCACGACTTACGCTTCCGAAGCGCCGGCAAGCGCCGGACGATGGCGGTTGATGAAGGGGATTTCGCCCTTCTCCCACGACACCAGCAGCGGAACCGCGATGAAGATCGACGAATACGTCCCGGTCAGCAAGCCGACGAACAGGATAGCGATGAACTGCTTGATCGATTCGCCGCCGAACAGCAGGATCGCCACCATGATGAAGAAAGCGTTCAACTGGGTCGCCAGCGAGCGGTGGATCGTCTCCAGAATGCTGCGGTTGACGATGACATCGTACGGCTCGCCCAGGTGCTTCGGGATGTTCTCACGGATGCGGTCGAACAGGACGATGGTGTCCTGCACCGAGAAGCCGACGACCGTCAGTACTGCCGTCAGGAACAGTGCGTCGACTTCCCAGCCGATCACCAGCCCCGCCAGCGACATGATTCCGCACACCACCAGAATGTCGTGAACCATCGCCATGATGGCACACACGCCGTAACGGAAGGCGTTCGGCACCTGCCGGAAGGCGATAACGATGAAGCCGGTCACGACGACGGCGGCGATCACAACAGCATAAACTGCCGACTGTGTGACTTCGCGCCCGACCGTCGCCGACACCTGTTCGACGCGCAGATTATCGCGATCCAGCGGCGCAAGCTGGTCGAGCGCCGCGACGATGCCGTTCTGGGTCTCCGGGTCTTCATAATTCGCGCGCACCGACCAGCGGAACTCATCGGCAGCGCCAACTGCCTGGATGCTGATATCGGTGCTGCCATGACTCTCGAATACGTCGCGGACGTTCGACTCGGTCGCGCCAGCAGCGGTGAATTTCAGTTCGTACAGACTGCCGCCGACGAAGTCGTTGCTCAGCCGAAACAGGCTCCCGGTCGTCGAAAGCGAGTAGAGCATGATTAGAATGCCAGGGATGATGATCGCCGCCGAGAACAGTAAGAACCAGCGGCGTTTCTGGATGAGACTGAACATGGATGCCTCCTAGACGCCCAGCAGCCAGGCGCGCTGGCTGAGCGGCTGCCGCAGCAGGTTCACGAGCAGAGTGAGGAACGCGCGAGTCACGACGATGGCGGTGAACAGGTTGATGATCAATCCCAGCGCCAGCGTGACGGCGAAACCGGCGACGATGCTCGCGCCGGGCGTCTGCCCGAACAGAAACAGGATGCCGCAGATGATGATCGTCGAGAAGTTGGAGTCGCGGATGGACTGCCACGCGCGATGGAATCCGGCGTCGAGCGCGGTGTCGAGTGGGCTGCCGGCGCGGATTTCCTCTTTGATGCGCTCGAAGATCAGGATATTGCCGTCGACCGCCGTCCCGATGGATATCAGGAAGCCGGTGATAGCAGGCAGCGTCAACGTCACGGGGATGATCTTGAAAGCCGCCATGTTCAGCACCACGAACACCAGCAGCGCAAGATCGGCAGCGATGCCGGGCACGCGGTAGTAGATGAACATGAACATCAGCACGACAATCACGCCGATGATGCCGGCGCGGATACTCAGGTTGACCGATTCCTGACCGAGCGTCGCGCCGACCGTCTCGGCGCTTTCGACGCGCAGCGGAATAGGCAGCGCGCCGGAACGCAGTTGAAGCGCCAACTGCTGGGCTTCCTGCTGAGTGAAGCGTCCCTCAATGATGCCGCCGGTGTCCAGGCGCGAATTGATGACGGGTGCGGACAGCACTGTGCCATCCAGCACGATCGCCAGCGGGTCGCCAACGTGGTCAGCGGTGAAGGGTCCAAACAGCGCCGTCCCATCGGTTGTCAGTTCGAAAGCGATCACCCATTGATTGTTGGTCTGAAGCTGCGCCGTCGCCGCCTGAAGCCCGGCGCCGGTCATCACCGTCGTAAACGGCTGCCCGGTATTCGGGTTCACCAGATGGTCGCCTTCGGCGTTGCCACCCGGCTGGTTCTCCAGTTGATAGGTGGTGAGAATTTTCCTGCCCGTGAATTCGGCAATCTGCCCGCTCATGCCGGAGAAATCGACAAATTCGAGCAGCGCTGTCTGCTGAATGGTGTCGATAGCTTCCTGCGGGTTCGAAACGCCGGGGAGTTCGACCAGAATTCGGTTGCTGCCCTGCACCTGCACGGTCGGCTCGGTGACGCCGAGAGCGTTCACACGACGGGACACGTTGTTCGCCGTCTGGCGCAGATCGTCTGCCGAGAAGCTGCCGGCGGGCAGTTCGGCGGTCAGCAGAACGCGCAGCCCGCCGACCAGGTCGAGACCGAGACTTTGCTGAACGTTGAAATTGATATCCGGCGTACCATCGCCGTCGGAGTCAACATGAATGCCGGGGTTATCGGGCAGGATAACCCAGACCGCGAAGACCGTCACCAGAACGATCACGACCAGCCAGCGGAAGTTGTGGCTCATAAGGACCTTTCAGAATAAGTGAGTATCCGGGATACGTTATCGATTTGCCAGCTCAGCACTGCGGGCGAGTTCTTCCGGGTCGTATGGACGCATTAACGACGCGACCAGCACCCGAATCACGACGCCGTCGGCAATCTCGATGGTGGCGATGCCTTGTTCCGGTTCGACCGTGACGACACGCCCGATGATCCCCCCAAACGTGATCATCTCGTCACCAGGGTTCAGGGTGCTCACATACCTCTGCTGCTTCTGGAAGTCGCGCTGGCGCGGGTAGATGACGAGCGACCAGTATGCCCCCAAGCCGAGGATGAGCACGACACCCAACAGGATGATTTCTTCCATTACCGCTTACCTACCCTGCCAAACGTGCCGATTATAGCGCTGTAGTGAGCACTTACAACGGTCAGTTGCTTGACCAGAGGCGGCATACCCCCTACAATACGTGCGGGTCAGAAGGCAGGGGTAGGACTCATGCACAAAAAAGTCTTCTTGTTGGTCTTGCTGCTTCTGGTTGTGCTTCCGGTGAGCGCGGGCGCTCAGGTGCTGTCAAACAATTCGGGCGATGCCAATGCGCCCTGGCATATTATGGGTGAGCCATCGCTGGTGATCACCGGCTTTGACCTGAATGCGCTCGGCATCCAGCGCCCCGCCGTGATCGACAAAGTGAGCATCGCTGTACAGACGCCGGTTGCCGGCGCGACGGCGACAGTGGTTGTGTATCAGGATGCGAACGGCGGCTCGCCCATTGATGCCACGCTCGCCGGGTCGGAACAGGTGAGCATCACCCAGGCGGGAACGTTCACCGTGACGCTGACCAATCCGGTGACGATCAACCAGCCGGTCGTGTGGGTTGGGTTCTACCTGCCTGTCGATTTCACGTTCCTTGCTGACACGTCAGGCACGTCGGTGCTGACGTACTGGGCATGGACGCCGGGGGGCGCGGTCGACCTGAACAATCTGTCGTCGGCGCAGGTGCTGGGTCCCGCCGATGGGACAGCCCCGGTCAACATCAATATGAACGGCAAGGCGCGCATCACCGCCGAGATTACCGGAGCCAGCGGCGCGGGTTCGACGACGCCGACCGGTCAGGGAAGTGTAAACCTCGCCGTGATGCAACCATACGAGTTCTGCCAGGATGTTTCCCACGACCTCGACGACGAGTACGTCAGCTACAAGAACGCGATTAACCTGCACTGCCAGATCGTGACCTCGTATCTCAGCCCGGCGGCGCCAGCCGGATACACGCAGCGCAGCGTGCTGTACGACATCCTCGCTTTCAAGGATGGCGGCGCGGTCGAGAAAGACCTGCTGGTGCGCGTCACCCACTGCATCCGCCCGGCGGCGGAAGACGTTGACCGTGCGGTGATCGGCAGCGCCTACGGCAACCCGCGTCAGTGGCATATCCTGACGACCCAGCGCTTTGGTGACCTGATCTGTGCCGAGGTGTCGCACATCGGAAATCTGGCGTACTTTACCCATTGACGCATCACCGCCGACGATGCACTGAGGAAGGGCTGCGCACATGCGCGTCGAAACCAACGAGCGGCTGGCAGGTCGTAACCGGAAGCTCGCGCAGTATCTGTTTTTTGCTACGTTCGGAATTCTGATTCTGGGTCTGCTGTTCATCAACCAGCAGGCAGCCACCGTGACCGAAGATACCATGATGACAGTCACGCTGCTGCAAGCCGCCGTGCTGCCGATTGCGTTCATCACGACTATCGTCTCGGTGCGCATGACGAACCTGTGGGTGCGCCAGCCGCGCCCCGAAATCGCCATCCGCGACGGGCTGAAGGGTATCAGCAACCGGAGCGTCCTCTACAACTATTTCCATTTCCCGGCGCGCCATGTGCTGATCGCCCCGCAGGGCGTGTTCGCGATGGTGACGCGCTTTCAGGAAGGACATTTCACCGTCGAGGACGACCGCTGGAAAACGCGCAAGTCGGTTGCGGGACGGATTTTCAGCATCTTCCGGTTCGACAGCATCGGCGACCCGACCGCCGACGCGAAGCGCGCCGCCGCGCACGTCCAGAAGCTGCTCCAGCCGATCGCGCCGGGCATCGAGGTGCATCCACTGATCGTGTTCGTCGACCCGCGAGCGGAAGTCGTCGCCATCAAGCCGAGCGTGCCGGTCGTCTACCCGGCGGGCAAGCGCTCGCCGCTGCTGAAAGATGTGCTGAAGGATTACAGCAAGGACAAGAACATGCCGCTGACTCCTGAGCAGATCGAGGCATTCGAGGCGGCGACGCTCAAGCGCTAGCCGCCACAGCCGAAGCGAAAGCCGTGAACCAGAGCCTCGCACTCGTCGGCATCATCCTGCTGGGGTTCGCCCTGCGCCTGTTTCACCTGAACACCGTACCCCTGCGCGGCGACGAAGCCTTCACCGTCATCCACTGGATGCGCGAGCCGCTGGCACAGACCCTCGCCAATATCGCCACCGTCGACCCGCAAGCCCCGCTCAGCTACGTGCTGTATCGCGGCTGGGCGCTCGTGCTCGGCTCCGGTGAAAACGTCGTCCGCTTCCTGCCCGCCCTGATCAGCCTGCTTGGTATTCCAGCGATCTACGCGCTCGGTCACCGTTTGCGCGGAACGCGGCTGGGGCTGCTGGCGGCGCTGGTGTGGGCGGTCAATCCCTACCAGATATGGCACGCCCAGGACGCGCGCAGCTACGCCGTGTGGGCAGCGCTCAGCCTGATCGCGTTATGGCTGGCGCTGCGCGCGCTCGACAAAGGACGGCGGATCGACTGGCTGCTGTACGTCGTCGCCGGGGCGATGGCGGCGTATGTCTATTATCTGGAACTGTTCATCATCCTCGCGCTCAACCTGTATGTGTTTACTTCCCGCTGGCGCGACCGCCGTCTGCTCGTGCGCTGGATCGGCGCGGAAATTGCGATAGGTCTGCTGCTCGCGCCGTGGTATTTACAGCCGCGCTTGCTGTTCGGCAGCGGCTACGGCGGGACTGCCGGGCAGTTCGACCCGCCACAACTACTGACGCGCTTCATCCCCACGCTGACCTTCGGCGCGACCGACAAACTCCCGACGGATGCCGCTTTGGCGCTGGCGGCGGCGCTCGGAATCGCGCTGCTGGTCGGGCTGGTCGTGTGGTGGCGGCGAAACCGGAATCAGGCGCTGCTGATCGGGCTGGTGGGAGTACTGCCCCTGCTCCTGCTGGGGATCGTCTCGACGCGCCTGAATGTCTTCGAGCCGCGCTACGTGCTCGGCGCTGCCCCGGCGTACGCGCTGATTCTGTGCGTGCTGGCGCGCGCGCTGCGCCCTGCGCTGCTGCGCGTCGTCGGGAGCGGCATTGTCCTCGCGGCGAGCCTGTTCTTTCTGGGGAACTACTACTTCCAGCCTGACTATGCGAAGGCGCGCGACTGGCGCGCGCTGGCAGCGTACCTGAGCGACCACGTTCAACCGGGCGAGTGGGTTACACAGGCGGCAGCCGATATGTCGGTCGTGTTCTACTGCCAGCAATATGAAGTCAATGCCGTGTGCGACGATCAGCTTCCGGCGAATCCCGACCAGCCCGCCGAGGAAATCGAGCGGCTGCTGACACAGCGCAGCGCGGAAAATGCCGCCATCTGGTACGTAGCGCAGCCGCCGAGCTGGGAAAACGCGCACGTCGCCGAGGACTGGCTGGCAGCCAACCTGCAGCCGGTGCGCAGCCTGATCGTCGGCGGCTTACGGGTGCTGGAATACAAGCTCTGGGATGTGACAACCGCCGAAATTCAGAACGTACCGCTGGCGACTTTCGGCGGCGTCGTGCAGTGTGTCGGCTACGAGAGAGTTGTCGAGCCAAACGGCAATATGACGATTTGGCTGTACTGGCGCGCGCTGGCGCAAACCGACACTCCGCACAAGGTGTTCGTGCATCTGCGCGGCGTCGACCAGATTCTCGCGCAGGATGACCAGTACCCGCAGGATGGTCGCATTTCTACCGATTCGTGGGAAGTGGGCAAGGTGTACCGGGATGTGTACACGCTGCCGCTCGCCGGTGTACCGGCAGGCGACTACACGCTGGTCGTCGGCTTCTACGACCCACAAACAAATCGCCGCCTCCCGGTGGGAGACGGCGACAGCTTCACGATTCAGGCGATCCATGTGCCGGGTTAATACTCAGCCCATTTCGTCGAGGCGCTTCTGCCACTTATCGACCAGCCGGGTGTAGACCGCCTCGGAAAGCTCGCCGGACGCCAGCTTCGCGTCGAGCGAATCGAGCAGCGCCTGAATTTCTTCTTTCGTCTGCGGGTTGGATAGCGCGGCTGCCGCCGCGGGCGACGCTGCCTGCGGTGGCTGGTTCTGCCCCATCTGATTCTGCATCATATTCATCATCATCTGCTGCATTTGCATCTGCTGTTCCGCCATGCGGCGCTGCATCTCCGCCGTATCCGGGTTCAGAGTCGCGCCAAGCTGCTGCCCTACGCCCAAGCCAACGCCTGCACCCGCCAGCGAACCACCGACGCCCTGATTCCCCGCTGCCGTGGCGGCGATGTTGAAGCGCCGCTCGTTGGCGTAGCGCTCGTAGGCTTCCGCCGTCACGTAATTGCGGATTTCGTCGAGCGACACATCCTCTTTCGCCGTGAACGGCACGGCTTCAAACGCCTTAATGCGCAAGCCGAGCGCCTGGAATTTGTCGTTGACCTTCGTCAGCAGCGCGCCTTCGAGGTCGCTCAGGATTTTGTTGGCGTCCGGCACGCTCTGCACGCCGGCGCGGGCGATCAGTTCCGAGATTTCGCCGAGCAGCATACTCTGAATACGGTCGCGGATGTCGTTGACGGTCGTGATCGGCTTGCCGACGCCATACTGCTTGACGAAGCGCAGCGGGTCGTCGATGCCGATGTCGATGACGCCGTGCCCCTGCAGCAGCACCACGCCCATGCCGCGCCCCGGCGTCTCCATCACAATTGGCGGATTGGTGCCCCACCCCACCTGCGGCATGTCCTTCAGGTTGACGTAATACAGGTCAGCCGTGAACGGCGTGCGCCCGCTGGTCGCCAGCCCGATCAACCCCGACAGGATCGGCAGGTTGGCGGTCGAAAGCGTGTGACGCCCGGTTCCCAGTACGTCGAGCGCTTCGCCGCCACGCACGAACACTGCCGCCTGGCTCTCGCCGACGATCACCTGCGACCCCATGCGCCAGTCGCCGCTGCCCATCTGCGGCTCGCGGTAGGTCAGCTCGTCGTTACGAACGTTGGTATGGTCAATTACGTCGATAATACGCGGCATGGTTTGGCTCCTTTACGCAGATAACGACTTGCCGATATTGGTCAGAACATCCTCGCGCAGCGAGAAGGCTTCACTGGCTTCGTCCGCCACCTTGCCGAGATTGGCGATGGCATCGTCGACGCCTTCGCCGCTGCCGGCGCTGGTCTCAAGCGCGTCCAGCGCTTCGTCGAAGCGGTCGAGATAGCGAATCTGCGCCTCGTCGAAGCTGTAGATGCGCTCCAGCGCTTCCGCATCAACCTTGACGGCTTCGGCAAAGCCCGAATACCCCGGCGCGGCGGCTTTCACGCGGTCGTGATACGTTTGCAGCTTGGTCTGCGCCGCCTGCATTTTGCTCATGTAGCTCAGCCCGCCGCTGTCGAGCAGCGCGCTGCCGATGCGCCGCAGGCGGCTGATGCGCTGCGCAAGCTGGTCAGCGACGTGATCGCGCAGCATCCGGTCGGCGGTGCGCCGCGCCCCTTTGTCAACATAGCCCCGAAAGCCGGGGATGCGCGCGACCAGCCGCTCGAACGAGCCGCGCTGGCTGACGATCTGATTATACAGGTCAGACATTCTCATTCTCCTATAGTACCGAGTGCCGAGTACTGAGTTCCGAGTGCTGAGACAAGAGTATCACGCTCGTAAAGCACGCCGTTCTTGACTCGGCACTCAGTACTCGGCACTCAGCACTTCTCCTAATTGTACGATAGGACGCCGCCCGCGTCCCCCCAGAAACCGGGTGTCACGACAGGAAATACTCGGTGCCACAGTATTTACAGCGAACGACGCCTTTACCGACGAGTTGAATCTCGCCGCCGCAGTTCTTGCATTTGTCAAGCTGCCGAAGCTGGCTCGCTTCCTGCGAGTACAGGATGCCCTGATCCCAGTTGATGTAGCCGCTGAACACCTGCAAGCCGACCAACTGGTAGACCATGTCCTTGACCTGATCAACGCTGACGCGCATCTCCAGCGCCATATCGTTGACCGAGACCTGCCCACGACTCTTGAGGATATCGAGCAGTTGGCGCTGCTTCTGCATGACCGATTCGGTCTGCGCTTCGCTGCCGCCGCGCACGAACAGGTAGATGCCGAAGCCCACCAGCAGCGCCACCGGGATGAACGCCAAGCCCGCGCCCAGCGCCGCGCCGCCGCCGCTCAGACTGTCCGACGAAACCTGCGTCGCCAGCCAAATGCCCGCGATCAGGGCGACGCCAAGACCGACTACCGTCAGGATGATGCCAACCAACCGACTGCTGTTCATGCGATGCTCCTGTGTATCAACCAAATCCCCGGCTGCCGCCGCCACTGCCGCCACCGCCGCTGAAACCGCCACCGCTCCAGCCACCGCCGCCGCTGCGCCAGCTTCCGCTGGAGCCGCTCGAAGCCTGCTGGGGTCGGCTGGTCATGACGCGCGATGCCGAGTCGAGCATACTGGTCAAACCCGACGAGATCGACTCAAGACCGCCGGCGAGACCGCCCGACATCTGATCGAGTCCTCCACCACCGCCCGCGCGGGCAAGACCACCGGGCAGCCCGGCGTCGCCCATCCCGACATTACGCGGCAGCGGCGTGCCCGCCACGTAGCCTCGGCGGTATCGCCCCATATACGTCGGGTAATACCAATAGGGAACCGGGACATACGGGACGTCCTTGAAGCGGTTGATCCACGACCTATCCAGCCCGAAGGCGACGGCATACGGCAGGTAGCGCTCGAACTGATTAGCGGCTTCTTCGACCGACGCATACTTCTCCATATTGCGCAGGTACTCGTAGAAGGCTTTCCATTTGGCGGCTTCTTCCGCGCCTGTGCGCGTCTTGGCGGGCATCGCCGGTCCGACGATCAGCGCCGCAACCGCCACGAAGCCAACCGCGATCGGCAGCAGCACCAGCGCCATGCCGTACTGATCGATCAGCGGGAACAGCACGAAGCCGAGGATGACCGCCAGCGCGATAATCACCACACCGATGCCCGACCACAGCGCCCGCGTCGAACTGGGATTGGTATCGAACAGCTTGTCAGTGACGAGTTCCTGATACAGGTCGCCCTGAATTTCGGAAATCACCATGTAGAACTTGTCGCGCAGCGAATCCATCGCCCGTTCCATTTTGCTGC
>JADLHH010000144.1 GCA_020848855.1 Anaerolineae bacterium
CGCGACCTGATGCAAACAGGACTCGTGCTGGATCATCTGCGCGAGGAAGACTCCGCCCTGCTCCGGCTGTTCTGAGATCGGCTGCTTACGCGGCGCGGGCGGGCTGTCTAGCGGCGCGCCCACGCGCCAGCGCCGAGGTTACCACCGCCAGCAGCAGGTACATCCCCGCGCCCAGCAGCAGCGCCCACTTGAACCCCCACTGGATCGAGATCACCATCGACAGCACCGAGCCAAGCACGGAGAACGCGCCATTGACCGCCCACATGAGCGCCACCTGCTGCCGTTCCGCGCCCGCCATGCGGATCACGCTCGGAAACGGCATCCCCATCGGGAAGCCGAGCAGCGCCGTCAGGACAACAATCGCCAGCAGCCGAACAGCGAATGACGCCCCCAGCAGCGATTCGACCAGCAACGGCAGCGCCACCCAGTACACCATCGCCAGCACGGCAATCACCACGCCGACGATGCGGACGCGGGCGGGTAAGCTCGCCGGCTGCCAGCGCTGGCTGAACAGGCTGCCCAGCCCGCCGGATACCAGCAGCGCCACCAGCACCGCCGCCAGCGACAAAATCGGCTGTCCCAGCAGCAGTTGGAAGCGCTGGATCAGCGGCACTTCGACCAGCATGAACCCCACGCCGATCAGCGCAGTGTAGCCGATCAGCAGCCGCCGCTGGCGCTTGTCCGCCTGCTCGGTGTCGGCTTCGGTGAACCAGGCGACCGCCAGCAGCCCCAGCGCGAACAGCACCGAGACGATCAGCGCCGACCGAACCGCCGGGGGCAGCGCGTAATCCAGGTTGAAAAAATAGGGCTGGTCGTCGTCGGTTGGGCTGAGGTTGTAAGCGGCGTCCGCCTGAATGTAGTCGGACAGGCTTTCGCCCTGGCGCAGCGGCGAAAACAGGTCTTCGTAATCGCCCGGCGCGAACAACGGCGCCATGCCCTGCGCCGCCGCCGCCGCGTTGAGCGTCTGGACGGTCTCCGACGGCAGTGGGTCTTTGCCGACGATCAGCACCGTTGGGGCGGCAGTCTGGTCGCTGCCCGTCACCCGCCACAGCCACAGGTGATCCAGCGCCTGCGCCGGGGCGATGCCCATCGCCTGCATGGCGTAGAGCGCCGTCAGCATCGCCCGGCTGCCTTCCAGCCCGTTGTGCGCGACCATCGCCAGCCGCCCGCCGGGCGCGAGATGTTCGAGAAATGCCCTGAACGCCTGCGTGGTGAAGATGTAATTCTCGATCAGCGTCTGGCTGGCAGGCTCGACTGCCTGCGTGTAAACCAGATTCATGTAAATCAGGTCGTACTGGTCGGCGCTGCGCTCAGCGAACGTGCGGGCGTCGCCTTCGACCAGCGTGACTTCCGGCAAATCGAGGACGCTGCCGTTGTAGTCGGCGAAATCGCGGGTCGCCTGCACGATTGCCGGGTTGACCTCGACCGCCGTGATCGCCGTTGCGTCGGCGTGCAGCGCCAGCAGAATGTCCTTGCCGCCGCCTGCCCCGACGACCAGCGTCCGGTCAGCGCTGCCCGACGCAAACGGCAGGGCTTCAATCGAGCGGGTCATCGGCATGGCGTCAAGCGTCGCCTGGTCGCCGTTGTACGCCATCATGTACGACCCCGCGCCGCCGTCAGCGACGATGTAGCGCGCGCTGTGGTCGCCGGTTTCGACGACATCGACCCGCGAGAATGGACTCCAGCCGGTGTAGGCGATGCGCCCCAACTGCGACCGATCCTGCAGGATGGTGATCATCGTCTTGTCGCGCGGCGCGCCGGTCAGCCGCAGCGGGTCGAAATCGACCGCGCCGGTCGCCAGATTGACGACCAGCAGCCCCACGCCGACGATCAGGCTGCCCGCCGCGAACAGCCGCTTGCGCCCGGTTTCGGCGCTGCCCCACACGAACAGCACGGCAATCGCACCGGTGAGCGCTGCCAGCGCCAGCACCATGCTGAAGGCGCTCCACACGTAGAGCAGCCCCAGCACGGCAGCGGCACCCAGCGCCGCGCCGATCAGGTCGGCGGCGTAGAACGTGCCGCCCTGCCCGCTGAAATTCTCGTAAACCAGCGCCGCGAACAACCCGGTCAGGAAGAATGGAACCAGCGCCACCAGCGCGCGCGGAAAAATCGTGTCGACGGATGGCAGCCACGCACTAATTAGCGCCGCCGCCGAAAATGCCAAGCTGAGCGCGATCAGCACTGTCGTCACCAACCCCACCGAATGGACGCGCGCCGGCTTCAGGTAGTAGGCGCTGGCAGCGCCCAGGCTCAAGCCGAGAATCGCCAGCGACACCGCCAGAAACGTGAAGTGATACTGGAAGAACAGCGAGAACAGCCGCGTGAGCGCGATCTCGAAGACCAGCCCCGCCGCCGATACGACAAACAGCGCGACCAGCGCCAGCCGCCGCTGCCCGGACAGATCGACGGCTTGCGCCACCCGTTCAGGCGACTTGCCGGAAGCTGCCGCCAGTTTCGTCGCTCGCGCCATCATTCACCGGGCTGCAGTGCCCATACCCCGCTTTGCTCTTGTCCCGGCTCCAGCGCCACCGGCTGCGTGTATGCGCCGAAACGCACTTCCTGCGCCAGCCGCGCCGAAGAAACGTTTTTCACCGTCCATTCGACCTGCTGCGGCGTCCAGCGCGCCGTCACGGCGAAGCCCTGCGCCAGCAGCCGCTCGAACCCGGCGTGATCCCAGCTTGACGGCAGCGCCGGGAACAGGTCGATGGCTTCGGCGCTGCTCTGAAGCAGAAGCTGGTGCAGCGCGATGCACACCGC
>JADLHH010000145.1 GCA_020848855.1 Anaerolineae bacterium
CTGGCTCGGTCAGCGTGAATTCCACTGTCAGCGGGTCAATCACCTTGATGCCGGTAATTTCTTCCGCCGCGCCGTCACGGTATTCCGGCGCGCCGACAATCGCCTCGAAGAAGAAGCTCGTCGGGGACGGGAAATCCGGCGCGAACATGCGCTCGAAGCTGTACTTCACGTCGTCAGCCGTAATGTCCGTGTCGTTGGCGAACTTGCCGCCTTCGCGCAGCGTGAAGGTATACACCAAGCCGTCGTCGCTCACCGTCCGCGAGTCCGCCAGCGCGGGAGCAACCGTGTCGGTCGTTTCCATTTCGACCAAGCCACGATAGAACAGCCCGACCATCGACCACGTTTCCACCTCGTAAGCAACGTGCGGGTCAGACGTGCGGATGTCGAAGTTGGAGACGACGTGAATGATGTTGTCGCCCTGCGCCGCCGCCGGAGCAAAAGTGAGCAGCAGGGTCAAAAGGAGAAACAGGTACCACGTAGACCGTAAGCGTGCGCGGTGCATAAAGACTCCTTTTAAGAAAAATCAAATTGCGGATATTACAGAACATAACATGGCGACTTGGACGCCGCAAGATGTCCGTCAGAAGAAACTAAAATTTGTCTTATCCTTTTGTACGCCGAACACAATGCCGCCTATCGCTACGAAACCCCTGTCCATGCGGGTTTTCCCACCGCCGCCATTTCGCGCTACACTCTCGGCAGCATCCGTAAAACGAGGTCGCCACGATGGAGCGTCATTTCGAACTGACCAGCAATGGCTTTGCCCTCGCCCACGACGATTCTCAGATCGCACGCCTGCAACCCACGCCCGCCGCGACTCCCATCTCGGCGCTGCGTGAACAGTACGAAGCGCAGGGCTATCTCTGGCTCAAAGGGCTGCTCAATCGTAACGATGTGCTCGACTTTCGCCGTCGCTACTTCGCCGCCTTTCAACATACGCCGCTGCTCGCGCCGGGAACCGACCCCGCCGAGGGCATTTACTCCGGCTTACCCGTCCCCAACTTCAACCGCCAGCTCGTCGAAATCGTCCGCTGGGCAGCTTACGAAGCCTTCTGCCTCGCGCAGCCCATCATCGCCTTCTACGAGGCGCTCTTTGAAGGTGCGCCGTATCTGCACAAGCGCAAGCTGCTCCGTCATACGCTCCCCGGTGACCCCGGCGCGACGGGCGCGCATTACGATCTCGTCTACCTGCGCGGCGGCACGGATCGCATCTGCACAAGCTGGATACCGATAGGCGATATTTCGGTTGAAATGGGCGGCTTGGTCTATCTCGAAGGATCACCGGCATGGGGCAGGCAGCGCGAAGCGGAATTCGCCCGTAAAAATGCCGACCTGCCGCCCGAAAAACGCATCAGCGCCTATAACAAAGACATGGACACGGGCTGGCTGCAAAAAGACCTTGCCGACCTCGCGGCAGCAACCGGGTTACGCTGGCTGATTGCCGACTATGAAGCCGGAGACATGGTGGTTCACAGCCCGTACATGATCCACGCCTCGACCATGAACACCGATTCTCAGCAGCGCATCCGCCTTTCGACCGACATCCGCTACCAGCGCGTCCGCGACGAAATCGACGTGCGCTGGAACAACCACTGGTCGTTCGACGACATGCTCTAAAGAATGTGCTTTACAAGCTGGCAATGACCTGAGCGGCAGAGTCAACTGTCTGCCGGATGATTTCCGGCGTATGTGCGCTGCTGGTGAAACCCGCTTCAAACTGGCTCGGCGCGAAATACACCCCCGCTTCAAGCATGGCGTGGAAGAACTGAGCGTAACGCGCCGTATCCGCGAACTGTTTGGCATCCGCGTAATTGTGGATAACCGCGCCCGACTCCTTCAGGAAGTAGAAGCCGAACATGCTGCCCGCCTGCCCCGCCTGAATCGGCACGTTCGCGGACGATGCCGCCGCTTCGATGCCTTGAACAAGCGCCTTCGCCGCGTCTGCCATCGCCTCGAACACGCCCGGTTCGAGCAGCGCCTGAATCGTCGCCAGCCCCGCCGTCATCGCCAGCGGGTTGCCCGAAAGCGTGCCCGCCTGGTACATCGCCCCGGCAGGCGCGACCATTTGCATGATCTCGCGCTTGCCCGCATACGCCCCGACGGGCAGCCCGCCGCCGATCACCTTGCCGAGGCAGGTGATGTCCGGGTCGAGCTTCCACGCCGCCTGTGCGCCCCCCGGCGCGACGCGAAAGCCCGTCATCACTTCGTCGAGGATGAACAGCGCCCCATGCTGGCGGCACACGTCCTGCAAGCCTTGCAGATACCCCGGTGCGGGCAGCACGAAGCCCATGTTCGCCGCAATCGGCTCGACGATCACGGCGGCAATCTCGTTCGGGAACTGCTCAAACAGCGCGCACACCGCGTCCAGATCGTTAAATTCCGCCGTCAGCGTATTGCCCACTGTCGCCGCAGGCACACCGGGCGAATCCGGCAAGCCGAGCGTAGCAACGCCGCTGCCCGCCTGCACCAGCAGCATATCCGCGTGCCCGTGATAACACCCCGCCATCTTGACGATCTTCTCGCGCCCGGTGTACGCCCGCGCCAGCCGCAGCGCGCTCATCGTCGCTTCCGTCCCGCTGTTGACGAAGCGGATCATCTCGATGGACGGCACAGTAGCGATCACCAGTTCCGCCAGTTCGTTTTCCAGCGCGGTCGGTGCGCCGTAGCTGGTGCCGCGCAGGAGCGCGTCTTGCAGCGCCGCCACCACTTGCGCGTGCGCGTGCCCCAGCACCAGCGGACCCCATGACAGTACGTAGTCAATGTAGCGGTTGCCATCCGCGTCCCAAACATGCGCGCCTTCGCCCCGTTCGATGAAATGCGGGGTGCCGCCAACGCTGCGAAAAGCGCGTACCGGGCTGTTCACACCGCCGGGAATCAACTGCTGCGCCTGTGCGAAAAGTTTTTCGGATTGGCTGGTGTTCACCTCAACAACTCCTGCGTTTCAAATGCTGCGGTGTCGCGCTCTGCCAGAAATTCAACTGCCTGCTGTGCCGCCGCCTGCCCCTGCTTGATGCAGTCCGGCACGCCCACGCCCCGGTACGAACTCCCGGTCACGAACAATCCCGGCGGCAGCGTCGCTTCAATCGCCGTCACCCGCTCCAGATGCCCCACGTCATACTGCGGGTAGCCTTCGCGCCAGCGGAAAACACGCTGGTAAAGTGGCGGCGCTTCAATGCGGAGTATTTGTCGTATTTCTTCCCGCACCACCGCCAACAAATCGGAATCGTTCAGGTCGAGCATGTCGCGGGTATGCGGACCGCCAAAGAACAGGCGCAGCAGCACTTCATCATCCGGCGCGCGCCCGTCCCATTTCGAGCTTGTCCACGTCATCCCGTCAATCTGCCGCTCTTCGCTGCTGGGGATCACGACGCCGAAGCCATCCAGCGCATGCGGTACGTCACTCCGGCGAAAGCTGAGGTAGCACGTCCCAATCCCCGCATAGCGAATTTTGCTCAGGTGCGCCGCCGCCTGCGGTGCAGCCTGACGCAGCAGTTTCGCCGTCACGTTGGCAGGCGTGGCGAAAATCACCGCATCGGCTTCGAGCATTTCGCCGCTCGTCAGCGCCAATCGGTAATCGCCACCCGAACGTCGTTCAACCGACTCGACGGCTGTGTTCAGGCGCAGGTCGGCGTCTAGCTTGTCAACCAGCGCATCCACCAGTTCGTGCGCGCCCGTTTTGAAAGAGATGAACGGCGGCTCGGTGGCTGGCGCAGCTTTTCGTTCCGCCTGTGCTGCCCTACTGCCACGCATCAGGCTGCCGTATTTCTGCTCCAGCGCCGGGAACTGCGGAAACGTCGCCTGCATACTCTGGCGCTCCGGCTCGGCGTTGTAGACGCCTGCCAGCAGCGGCTCACCGAGCTTGTCCAGCGCCTCTGCCCCCAGCCGCCGCCGCACGAAATTCGCCAGCGTTTCGTCGCCGTGCCCTTCCCGGCGCGGCACAAACCGTTCGAGCAGGACGAGCAGCTTGCCCCGCCACGAAAAGAGCGGCGAACGCAAAAAGGGCAGCAGTTGGGTCGGCACGAGCAGTTGCAAGCCTTGCGGCAGCGGCGTCAGCCTGCCCCCGTGCAGCACAAACGTCCGGCTGTTGTTCGTGTTCACCCCCTGAATGCGCTCATCCAAGCCCAGTTCGCGTGCCAGTGCCAGCGCCCAGGGCTTGCGCGTCAGAAAAGCATCCGCGCCCATTTCGAGGATCAGCGGCGTATCGCCTTTGGTATTAACATGCTCAGTGTAAACTTTACCGCCCCAGCGCTCACATGCTTCCAGCACGGTGATCTGCACGTCAGCGTCCTGCTGCCGCGCATACCATGCCGCGCTCAACCCTGCGATGCCGCCGCCAACAATCACAAGGCGGTGCGCGGCTGTGGGTTTAACTGGAGTAGTCAGCATGACGGTATTCATGGACAAAATCGACCAGCCGTTTGACGTTATCCACAGGCGTGTTGGGCAGAATACCATGACCGAGATTGAAGATGAAGCCCGGTCGTCCGCCTGCCTGTTCCAGCACGGTCGTCGCGCGGCTTTGCAGTTCGTCCCAGGGCGCAAACAGCGCAATCGGATCAAGGTTGCCCTGTATGCCCACGCCTGCCCCCAGCCGCGCCCATGCCGCGTCAAGGTCGATGCGCCAATCCACGCCGATCACATCGCCCCCGGCATCCCGCATCAGTTCGAGCATCCCGTTCGTGTCCGTGCCGAAGTGGATGATCGGCACACCGCCCGCCCGCGCGATTTCGATGGCGCGGCGGCTGTAGGGCATGACGTGCTGCCGGTAGTCCTGCGGGGCAAGCTGCCCGACCCAGCTATCAAACAACTGCAACACCTGCGCCCCGGCTTTCGCCTGCGCCAGCAAATAATTACCGACCAGTTCGCTCAGCTTTTCCATGAGCAGGTGCCACGCCTTCGGGTCGCTCATCATGAGTCCCTTGACCTTCTGATGATTCTTGCTGCCCCCACCTTCAACGGCATACGCCGCCAGCGTGAACGGCGCGCCGCTGAAGCCGATCAGCGGCAAGCCACGCGGTTCAAGTTCGGTGCGCGCCAGTTTGATCGCTTCGAGCGTGAACCACAACGCTTCTTCCGGCGGCGGCACGCGCAGGCGTTCCACGTCCGCCGCGTTGCACACCGGGTTGTAAATGGCGGGACCTTCGCCTTTGACGAAGTC
>JADLHH010000146.1 GCA_020848855.1 Anaerolineae bacterium
AGAAGGCAGAAGCGCATGTGCGGTCGCTACGTGCTGGTTGCCGATCCCAATATCATCCAGCAGTCGTTCAATTTGGATACGATAATCGAGTTTGCGCCGCGGTACAACATCGCGCCGACGCAGTATGTGCCGGTGATCACCAACGAACGCCCAAAAGCGCTTGATCTGTACCGCTGGGGCTTGATCCCGTCGTGGGCGAAGGACGAGTCCATCGGCAACAAGATGATCAACGCGCGCGCCGACGGCGTGGCGGAGAAGCCGTCGTATCGCAGCGCGTTCAAGCGGCGGCGCTGCCTCGTTCCGGCGACCGGTTTCTACGAGTGGCAGAAGGGCGACGGCAAGACCAAGACGCCGATGTTCATCCACCCGACCGATCAGGACGTGTTCGCCTTCGCCGGACTGTGGGAAGTGTGGCACAGTTCGGACGGGAGCGAGCTGCGGACGTTCACCATCATCACGACCGACGCCAACGACTTCATGCGCCCGATCCACGACCGGATGCCTGTGATTCTGCACAAAGCTGACCACGATCTGTGGCTCGATCCCGGTGAAGTCCCCGCTGCGAAGCTCCAGCCGCTGCTGCGTCCCTACGAGGCGGCGAAGATGACGGCATACGAAGTGTCGCGGGCGGTCAACACGCCGATGATCGACGAGCCGCAGTTGATCGAGCCGGTGGCGTAAGTGCCAAGCGGATTATCAGAGAGCGACCGGAAGGTCGCTTTTTTTGTTTCTTGACAAAAATGTGAGAGAACAGTGAAGACATTCTGTATAAATGTTTGCAAACAGCGATAGGTGAATAGGATTTATTGATGCGTTCTGGTTCTCTGACACCGAAAACGGATTTTATCGTGAGATGGGTAGCGGGTACGCTGTTGGGCTGTTTGTTTATCCCAGTTATTTACTTGGTCATCGGTACGATGTGGGAATTTTCGATCTCAATAGTGTCAGCCCGTTTTCAGGCTGAACCCTGGTATGACGGGTTGATTGACATACTTGGGTCACTTCTTGCACCATTGATAGTGTTTGTGATAGGGGCAGTGATCGGATTTGGTCAGTGGTTATTGGCGCTGCAAAACTTGCTACGTGCATGGGTATGGGTTCTGACAAGCGCTGTTAACGGAATTGTTGTCTTGTATGCGCTGGTTGCCGCAAATCGTTTCGCTCCAAGCCTATTCTTACCTACACCCAGCATCGCAAGTGGTTTTGGCAGTCGGTTCGAGTTTAGCGAAACGTGGTTCACGGTGGCACTGTTCATTGGGATTACCTGTGGAGTTGCCAGTGGCATGTCCCAATGGATCGTTTTGCGGCGCTACGTTGAACGCGCGAGTTTGTGGCTGCTGGCAGTCATGATCGGCAGCATTGGGATAGTAGGGGTATTTGTTACGCTTGCGCGCGTCGTAAAGAATGTAGTTTCTGTTGAAGCGCTCAGTTGTTGTGTTAGCCCCGTTGCGTATGGATTGATTACTGGCGGCGTTTTCTATAGTTTACTGAAGCATCGTAAGCACAAACGCGATGACCGTTAAGCGGGTTTACTCCCCCTCAGCCGCCCCCGTCCCCGCCCGCGCTGCCGTTCATCTTCCTGTCGATCAGGTCTTTGAACGGGTCGCCGCCGGGCGCGATCAACACGTCGCGGTTGCGCCCGCCGGGGATCGCCGGACCGATCACGCCGAGTTCTTCGAGCAGATCGATGATGCGCGCGGCGCGCGGGTAGCCCAGGTTCAGCCGCCGCTGGATCAGCGACGCTGACGCCTCCTGCGTGGCGATCACCAGCTCAATCGCCTGTTCGAGCATCGGGTCGGTTTCGGAAAGAAATTCTCGCCGGGTCAAGCCGCGCTGCCAGGGGGCGCTCACCCGGTCGGGCATCATGCCGTGCGTTTCCGCCCACATGCGCCAGTGATGCACAACCAGCCGCACCTCGTCGTCCGAAACGTAGCAGCCCTGAATACGCTGGGGAGCCATCGCGTCGGCGGCTTGATACAGCATGTCGCCCTTGCCGACCAGATTTTCCGCGCCGATGGCGTCGATAATCACCCGCGAGTCCACGCCGGACGCGACCGCGAAGGCGATGCGCGACGGGAAGTTCGCCTTGATCAAGCCCGTGATCACGTCGACGCTGGGGCGCTGGGTAGCGATCACCATGTGCATCCCGACGGCGCGCGCCATCTGCGCCAGCCGCGTGATCGTCCGCTCGGTCTCGTCCGGGTGCGACATCATCAGGTCGCCGATTTCGTCGACGAGGATGACGATGTAGGGCAGGTATTCGTCGCGCCGCCGCCGACCAAGCCGCGCGTTGTACACGTCGATGTTGCGGGCGGCGTTGTCCTCAAGCACCTTGTACCGGCGATCCATCTCGCGGGTACACCACTTCAGCACGCCGATGATGCGCTCCGGGTCGGTTTCGACCGGACCGAGCAGGTGCGGCAGCCCGTTGAAGCGGCTCAGTTCGACCATTTTCGGGTCGAGCATGACCATCTTGATCATGTCTGGCGTATTGTCGAGCACCAGCGCCGTCGCCATTGCCGCGATGGCGACCGATTTACCCGATCCGGTCGTTCCGGCGATCAAGAGGTGGGGCATCGCCGCCAGATCGATGGCGACCGGGTCGCCGGCAACGTCGCGGCCCAGTGGGATGACCAGCGGCGATTTTCGCTTCTGCGCCAGGTCGTAATACGCTTTGCTCTCGTAGACCGAGCGCAGCGCGACCGTGCTGGGGTTGCGGTTTGGCACTTCGATGCCGACGTAGTTGCGACCGGGAACCGGCGTTTCCAGACGCAGACGTTTTGCCGAGAGCGCCAGCGCCAGGTCGTTCGTCAGCGAGGCGATTTTGCTGATGCGCGTGCGGCTGAAGGTGACTTCGCCGGCGTCGTCGGTCTTCTCGCGGAACGGCTGCACGGCGTACTGCGTCACCGTCGGACCGACGCGCACGTCGACCACATCCACGTCGATGTCGAATTCGAGCAGCGTGTTTTCGATCAGCACCACGTTGGTGTTGATCTCTTCCTCGTCCGGCAGGCTCAGTTCGGTATCGACCAGCAGATTGAGCGGCGGCAGCGCTTCATCGCGCTTGGCGATCTGCTTCGGCTCCTTCATCCCGGCGATGGTGAAGTAGCGCTTCAAACGCCCGTCGGGGCGCTTCACCATCTGTGGCGACCCCTTGACCGCTTCTTGCACCGTGCCGATCACGCTGTCGGCGCGGCTGAATACCGGATGCTCCGCCGGATCGGGCTGCATCTCCTCGATGCTCGGCGCAGCGCCGGGGCGCATCGACGGCGGCAAACTCTCGAAATCGGGGCGGATCAACATGATCGAATAGGCTTTGGCGCGCTGCGAGTCGAGCGTGTTGACTTTCTGCAGCGACGGCGCGCCGCTGGCGTCGATCACCACGCGCGTGTTCAGCTTGACATCGAGCGAGACTGCTTCGCGGCGCGGGCGAGGCGGGGGCTGGTAACGCTTCGCCTGGCTGCGCAGGCGGGCGCTGGCGCGGCGCAATAGATAGGTGATGTGGTCGCGCCGCACGCCGAATACCACCGCCCTGCTGACTACGAAGATGATGCTGAACAACGTCAGCCCAACCGCCGTGCCGAATACGCCGTTGAATAGCGAACTGAGCGCCCACCCGACCTGACCACCGCCGCGTCCCAGGCGCGCCAGATTGCGCAGCTCGGTTTCGCCTGCCGTCAGGTGGAGCAGTCCCAGCAGCGACAGAAAAGCGATCTCCATCGCCAGGATGCGCTGCGTGGGGAAGCGGATCACAATCCCCAGCTTGGGAAGCAGGATGATCACGCCCAATCCCAGAATCCCGGCGCAGATCACGGCGCTGCCGTAGCCGAACAGCCCGGTCAGCGCCCGCGACCACGCGCTCGAAATGGTGGCGTCGCCAGAGACGTTGAGCAGCGCCAGGAACGACACCATGCCGAAGACGATCAGCACGATGGCGATGATCTCGTCGCCCCACGGCGGCAGATTTTCGAGCAGGGAGTCCCAGAATTCCCGCTTGACCGTATAACGCTCGGTCGCGTTCGGGTCGGTCGGCTGCGGCTCGGTTGGTTTCTTCGTATCAGTCGCGGTTTTTCGCTGCGCCACGCATTCTTACCTGATCAATGGTTGATGGATGGGAGCAGTCCTGTCGATCTGCTCCAAAAGGGCGTGCCGGCAGCCGAACGCTGCCCACGTCGCCCTATATGAATCTACATCGGAATGTCATGAAGTGGAAAGCGATGAATGTTGGGCGGTTTCAGGTCGTTGCCCTCAGGCTTAGCCCCAGCCGCCGCGCATGTCCGTCGATGCTGAGGATACGCGCGCTGACAAGCTGCCCCTCTGAGACGACGTTGCGCGGGTGCAGGAAGTGTCCCTCGGCGAGTTCCGAGACGTGAATCAAGCCTTCCAGTCCCTCTTCGATGCGGGCAAACGCCCCGAAATCGACCACGTTGGTGATCACGCCTTCGACCATCTCGCCGATCTGGTAGCGCTGGTTGACCGTCTCCCACGGGTCCGGGTGCAGCCGCTTGAGGCTGAGCGCGATTCGCCCCGCGCCCCGGTTAACTTCCAGCACGTGCGCTTTCACCCGCTGCCCGCGATCCAGCAATTCCGCCGGATGCCCGACGCGCCCCCAGCTCAGTTCGCTGATATGGATCAGCCCTTCCAGCCCGCCGAGATCGACAAACGCGCCGAAATCACACAGGTTGGTGACGATACCCTCGACACAATCACCGGAGCGCAGGCGCACCAGAATATCGGCGCGCTCGCCGGGGCGCGCCTTTGCCGCTCGCTCGGACAGGATCAGGCGGTTCTGTTCTTCGCTCAACTCGATCACGCGCAGCGTCAGCATCTCGCCGATGCGCCCGGTCAGCACCTTCTTGCGGGTGAACTCATTGGAAGTCGAGGGGAAATCGATCAACTGGCTGGCGGGGACAAAACCGCGCAGCGTGCGCCATTCTACCAGCAGCCCGCCCCGGTTGTAGCCGACGGCGTTCAACTCTATGACCTCATCTTCATCCATGATTCGGCGGATTTCTTCCCAATCCGACTGAGAAGCGGGACCGGTTGACTGCAGGTGCGTATCGTCCGTTTGTGTTTCGGCTGAAGCCCCATTTCCGTCTGCACCCCGCTCCATGGGAACCGGCTCGGCGTACTCCCCCTCGCGCAGCAGCGCCGTCCAGTACCCCTCGTCGAGCGGCGGGGGCGTCGTAAAATCCCGTCGCTGTACATTCGTAGTCATTCCACACCCCTCGACAATTTACAATAAACAGAAGATTTTTGTTGAAAACCCTCGATAAGTATAACACTTCGGCGCAAATCTACACAAACTGCTGTGGGAACGCTTGTTCGGATTATGCCAGCGAGGAAAGGCGCTTCGGTGCGGCGTTTTCATTCCTGTGAGAGCGTTCTCGCAACGGGCATGTAAAGTGCCTATTCAGAGACCGGCTCAGGCTCGCCGCTGCCTGCCATTTCGGTTTCCATCGCGAACAGTGTATCGGCGACGGCATCGACGGCGAAGCGCTGCTTGCGGTAGAAATCCGGCTCGCTCAGCGCCAGCCGCTGCGCCACCTCGCGCACTTTCGCCTTCTGCACAAAGCGCAGTTCGAGGATGTTGTACAGCGTCCATTCCGGGCTGAGCAGCTTGCGCTCGCCGTCCGGCTTCTGCTTTTCGATGGCGGTGATCAGCACGGTGCGCAGGGCGCGGGCGGGGTTGTTGTCGTTTTCGGGCAGCGCAGCCCGGACGATACGCAGGTCGAGCAGGCGGCTGTCCGACAAACCGGGACCGCCCCACAGATGCCGCAGCGCCGCGCGCACCTGCTCCTTGAACTGCTCGATATCGACGGTTTGGCTGGCGGGCTGCGCTTCGCGGCGCGGGCGGTATTCGAGTTCGGCGGCGCTGCTGCGCGTGATGTTGATCTGCGGCAGCAGCCCTTCGAGCGCGGCGAAAATCTCGCCCTGCAGGTTGATGTCGTCCAGCGCCTGCGCGGCGCGGTGCGTGAAGGCTGCCAGCATCGTCAGTTCGTCGTCGTCCAGGTCGATTTCGCCGGAGCGCGCCTGAATGCCCATGAAACCAATCGGCTGCGCGCCGCCGTCCCCGGTAAACTGGCTGTGCCTGCCGTACAGCGGCATGATCCAGTAGGTCTGCCAGCGCTCGATGTGCAGATCGTCGACGCCATTCTGGATCAATTGGACGATTTCCGGGCGTTCTTCCTGCAGCAGCGCGGCGGTGGGGCGCACCGAGCCAACCGAGCCGACCACTTCCGGCGCATCTTCGTTGAGCGAGGCGACAAATGCGCTGTTCACGCGCAGGTAGTCGCAGGTCGAGGCGAGGATCGCTTCGAGAAGCTGGAGCAGGTCGCCGCGCGTCAGCAGTCGCTCGCTCAGGTTGCCGAGCTTTTCCAGTTGGTCGGCTTCCTCGCCGGAATACACCAGCCGCCGCTCCAGATAGGGCAGGGTAATCGCGATTGACCACTGCCACAGCAGCACGACCGAGACGACCGCGAACGGCATGAACGTTTGCCCCTGCAAGCCGAGGATGCGCGAGGTCGGCGTGATGAAGATGATCGTCACCAGCGCCAGCAAGCCGGTCGCCGGACCGCGCAGCACGAAGCGCAGCAGTTCGGTCTTGACCACGCGGTCGGGGATGCGCGAGCCGAAGAACGACAGTGGGTATGCCAGAAACAGCAGCATGAAGATCACGACCACGTTGGTCAGGTTGACCAGCAGCAGCCCGATCAGCGAAAATTCCTGCCCCAGACCCCGCAGCACCGAAAATGGGAAAATGCCAGCTGCTGGGGTGAGCATGGCAATCTGCAGGTAGCCCATGCGGCGGCGCGTGCTGCGCGTCAGGCAGCGGGCGCGGGCACGCTGCACGTTGATGAAGACGACGGCGGTCGCCACCGCAAAGTATGCCACGTACACCGGGAATACCGGACCGGCGCGCAGGCTTACGTAGATGCCGGTCTCGAAATACGGCGGGTCGACCTGCTCCGGCGCGATTAGCACGTTGGTGAAGGCGGCGGCGACCAGAAACACGGCGCTGATCAGGTACAGGATGCGGCTGACGCGCCGACGACGCCCGCGCGACGGCAGCCCGGTCGTCGCCAGCAGCGCGTCCGATAGGTGGAACATGGCGGCGGGCAGAAAGGCGATGCCGACCCACTGCAGCCGCAGCGTGGCGACATACGAGCCGTAGCCGGGACCGAGCGAGATGAACACGTCGCACAGGTAGCCGACGGTCACGCAGCCCAGCACGACTGCCGACGTTCGGGCGATGCGGTCACGCAGGTTGCGCGTGAGGTTGTAAAGCAGGATGGAAGCTGCCACCACGACAATGGCGGCAGCGAGGGTCTCATTGACCAGGTCGAGGAACGAAGCGATCAGAACGTCCATAAGTCGCTAGCGTACTGACTGGCAGAAAAATACGGCAATATCCCGGTTCGGGAAATAACGGTCGTTGAACCCGCAAAACGTGAATCCGGCGGCTTCGCAGAAGCGAATACCTGGATAATTCTTAGTCTGCGTCTCAATCATCATGCGGCTGAGGTCATGCTCGCGTGCCCACATGGCGGCGGCTTTCGTCAGCCGCAGCCCGATCTGGCGGCGGCGGTACGGGCGCGACACCACGATATCCTGCACCTGCCCGATGCCGTGATGCGGGTCGCTGTGCATGGTCAGGTAGCCGATGATTTCCGGCTCGTCGCTGCGGGTGGTCGCCACCAGAAAACACTCGGTGACGTGCGCCGCGTCCCGCAGCCGGTATTCGTCGATAGGGTAGGTGACTTCGACCGCGCGCGGCAAGCGTTCGGGCTTGAAATCGATGCGCCAGCCATCCTCGGAACTGATCTGCATCTGCCACACGACATCGGTTTCGTAGTCGTGGTCAAGCAGCAGGCAGTCAGGGATGTCGCGCGCCATGCCATCCCGGATCATGAAGCTGAGGGTTTCGGACATATCAGGCAGACACTTCAGGCAAGATAGGCGTCGCCAAACGTCCCGCTGACCTCGATTTCGATCAGTGGACGCATGGGATCGGCATCGCGGGTGACGTAAACGCCGTCTTCCTGCACGTCGTAGCGGTTTTCGTCGGCGTGGACGCGGAACATGCGCGCGCCGGACGAACGCACCAGCACCCGGTAGCCGGGCGGCACGATTACGTGGATGTTGCCCAGCGCCGAGCGCAGCGACATCGGCTCCATTGCTTCTTCGGGGCACACGACGCGAATGTCGCCAAAGCCGGTGCCGACCACAATACGCTGGACGATCAAGCCGGACAGATCAAGCTGCACCTGCCCAAGGCTAGCGGTCACGAATACGTCCCATGGCAGGTCGGTCGCCAGCGCGACGCGCCAGTCGGCGAACGACAGCCAGGGAGTCGCCGAGCGATTCATGTTCAGGACGGCGTGGTCGTGGTCAACTTCCAGCGACGGGCGCGACCCGGCGGCATACTGCCCGGCGATTAGCCGACCTTCACGCTCCAGCGCGTACACGCTCACATCGATTTCAGCAGCGCTGATTTCGACCGATGCCGATTCGACGCTGCCGCGCGTAATGCCGAACGAGCGGGCTTCGTCGCTCGGCACGATATCGCCGCGCAGCAGAATCACGCCGCCGATGATCACAAGCAAAAGCGGCCACAACGCACCCGCGTTGAAGCCGCTTAGCAGCAGAAAGTTATTGAGCAGAAGGACGACCCCCAGCGCCGTTAGCGCCAGAGACCACAGCAGCAAACCGCGCGTCGCGCGCACAAGCGTTACTCCTCGTAAAGATAATCACGAAGGATAACGTTTGCGGACGATTGGCGCAAGCGGTTGAGTGCCTGCGCTTCAAGCTGACGCACGCGCTCGCGCGTCACACCGATTGCCTGACCGACTTCTTCCAGCGTGTACACGCGTCCATCTTCCAGACCGTAACGCAGGCGCAAAATCTGCGCTTCGCGCGGCGGCAGACGGTCGAGCGCGCCCTTCAACTGCTCGTGGAGCAGGTTGGTCGCCACTTCTTCCGCCGGAGCGGGGCTGTTCACGTCCTCGACGAAATCGCCGA
>JADLHH010000147.1 GCA_020848855.1 Anaerolineae bacterium
ACCCGCCTCGAAATGCTCCAGCACGCCGAACGACAGGTACGCGCCGAATGATCCGTTGGCGTAGGGCAGGGCGTGAACGTCGCCAACCGCCAGCACCAGCGACGGGTCGTACTGCCGCGAGATACGCAGCGCGTTTTCGGCGTAGTCCAGCCCGGTGACGCGGTAGCCCATGCGCTTGAGCGTGATCAGCGCCGCGCTCAAGCCGCTGCCCGCTTCGAGAACCAGCTTGTTTTTAGGCAGGTAGGGCGTGTACTGGCGCAGCGTTTCCTGGGCGCGGGCGTAGGTCTCGGTCTGCAATTCCTGTTCCACCGAGGCGCTGTCCCAGATATCTTCCCACGCCTTGCGCGTGCTGTCGTAGCGATCATTCATTCCATTCAGTCCCAACAACTAGGACTGAGGACAAAGGACTGAGGACTGAGCTTCCATACTCAGCACTCAGCACTTAGCCCTCAGTACTGATCTCGTTCGCCGCGCAGGCGCTGAGCCGTGTCCATCGCCCAGCGCGTCGGGATCACCAGCAGGCGGAGCAGCAGCGTCGCCGTCGCGCCGTGCCACTTGCGCGCAAAGACGATCAGGTCATCGAAATAAATGCGCGATGTCAGCCGCTGCGCCTGGCGCGTGCTGGCGTGCTCCTCGTGCAGCAGCCGTGCGTCTGCCAGAAAGTGTACCTCGTAACCCGCTTGCAGCATCCGGCGGCACAGGTCGTCTTCGGGAAAATACAGCTTCAGCCGTGTATCGAACGTGCCGAGTTCGCGCAGTCGGTCGCGCGGTGCGAGGATGCACGAGCCGGGGATCACCTCGACGGCGCGGGTCGTATCGCGCTCCCAGGCGGCGTACCACATGGCGGCGCGGCGTCGGTCGCGCACCGGCGCGAATATCACGCCCAGGAACGTGTAGCCGAGCAGCAGATCGAGGTAACCGGGCACGCGCGAACAGATGCGCAGGATTTCGCCGCCGTCCATGCTGCGCTGCTGGCAGGTGACCGCGCCGACTTTCGAATGCGCGCGCAGGTAGGCGACCATCTTCGGCAGCATGTCGGGCTGGACGAGCGTATCGGCGTTGAGCAGCAGCACGAAGTCGCCGGCTGCCCGTTCGACGCCGAGGTTGTTGCCGCCGGTGAACCAAGTGTTGACGCCCGGCTCGATCAAGTTTACATGCGGGAATTCGGCGCGGATCATGGCGGCGCTGCCGTCTTTCGAGCCGTTGTCGACCACGATCACCTCGACCGACAGATTGCCTTTCTGTGCTTCGATTGAGCCGAGACAGCCGCGTAGATAGTCACGGGTGTTGTAGTTGACGATGACGACAGAAAGGTCGGGCATGGGATCATCCCTCCGAGGCGGAATTCTACCACAGCGCGGAGATTGTCGTTTCAGCGCTTTTCCCGTATGATCTGCCGCGATTTGTCTGTCCGAAGGAGGTTGATTTTGCCCGCACAAAATCGTCTTCGCCGCGCCGCGCCGTTGATCCTGGTCGTCGTCCTGATCGTACAGACTGTCACCCACCTCGCGTGGCTGTCGATTTCAGCGCATTCGGGGCAGCTTACTGTCCCCTATTTGATGAGTCGGGGCATGACCCTGTTCGGGAACGTGATTGAAATCCGAGCGCCAGCCAACCCGACGCTGCTCGCGCTGCTGTACCGCCTTTTGCCCTCCGTAGAGCCAGTTCTGATCCTGCAGGTCATGAATCTGCTGCTCGTGATGGGGCTAACGCTGCTGATTTACGCGCTGGCGAAACGCCTGACCGGCTCGACATTCGTGGGCATCTGCGCCATGCTGTTCTGGGCGGCGTGGGAGCCTGTTTATGGAAATGTTCTGTTTTATTTCGATTCGCTGGACGGTGCTGTCTATGCACTGGTCGTGTTGGTGTGGCTGATCACCGAAAAGCGTCAACCGGGATGGCTCGCCCCATTTTTATGCGGGCTGCTGCTCGGCGGCGCGACTCTTTTGAAGCAGCCCGCGTGGGTCAACGTCATCCTGTTCACGCTCTGGCTGCTGGTCTTTTCGCATCGTGGACGCCAGCTTCCCGCATTGATCTTCGGTGTCCTTATCATTCCGCTGACGGCAGTTGCGATTACGTCGGCTCAGGGCAGTCTCGACATGTATCTCTATTGGAATTTCGCGTTTCATCTGGGCGGCACAGAACGATGGGGACAGCCGCTCACAGGCGACTTCTTCCGCAAAGTGCTGCTGACGAACGTGCTCGCTCCAGCGTTCGCGCTGCTGGCAGTGGGTCGGTCTGACGACAGGCGCGCGGTGTGGCTGCTGATCGTCGCTTTGTGGATCGGCGCAGGCGCGGCGCTCTATCCTAGTTTTGGCGAAGATTACGCGATGGCGCACCTGCCGCTGCTGGCGGTGATGTCCGGCATTGTGATTGATATTCTGCTCCAGCGTCTCGCGCGGCTGCGCTGGCGCAGCGCCACGACCGATCAATTGATAGCCATTGGCGTCGCGCTCGCCATCGGTGCAGGGTGGTGCTGGGCGGTTGCAGTGACATATATTCCCAATGCGTTGGGGCGCGCGAGTGTTCCCGCTTACGATGAATTCAAGCCGCTGGCACAGCGCGTCCTCAGTCTCAGCGCGCCGGACGATACACTCTATGTGCTGCCTGAATGGGATGGGAATTCACAGCTTCATGTCTTAACCGGGCTGATGCCGCCGGGAACGTGGGTCAATGGGCACAGCGCTATCCTCGCCGCGCCGGGGATTGTCGATCAACTGCTGGCGGAATGGGCGCAGACGCCGCCGACGATCTTAGTCGATTTTCCCGATTTTCCCTCAAGCGCCGGGTTGCAGCGGCTTCGAGACTTCATCGACAGGCGTTATTCGGAGGTCGGGCGGATCGATGACGTGCCTTTCAACGGCGACGCCGTGATTTACCGCCTGAATTCTGCCAGCAGTGGATCGAGCCGCTCGGCGCGGCGGTCGTAGGTGTGTTCGGCGTAGACGTGCGCCTGCGCGCGCTGCGCCAGCGCCTGCCGCTCGGCATCGTGGCTCAGGTAGTAGGCGGCTTTCTCACGCAAATCAGCTTCATCGGCATAGGTGATGATCGTCGGCGCACCGGGCGACGGAACGTCGCCTGGGGGGAACCACTGGCGCGTCCCCGGCAGGTCGTCGCTGATCTGGCAGACGCCCACGCCTGCTGCCTCGAACAGGCGCAGATTGCCGCCGTAGCGCATGAAATCGCCGTGCGGGTTGATGCACAGCTTCGCCGCCGAAAGAATCCGCAGCATATCTTCGCCGAGCGCACGCCCGCGCACGAACGGGCGCAGGCTGGGCGGCACATCGTGGACGCTCCAGATGCCGAGGTCGAAATCGCGCAGGGCTTCCAGCGCCCGGATGCGCCGGCTGTACAGGTGATCCGGCACGAGCGTGCCGACGAAAGCGATGTCGCAGGTGTAAGCGGCGCGCTCGGCGTCGGTGAGATCGTAGGCGTGGTGGAAGTCGGGATCGCAGGCGCTGATCGGCAGACACTCCATGCGCCGCGCGCCGAGTTCCAGCAGTTGAATCCCGTGATAGTAGTCGTTGACCAGCGCGAGATCGTACAGCGGCATGGCGGCGCGATCCAGCGCTCTGGAAAAGACGATTGGCGACGTGCCGGTGGCGTACAGCAGCGTGCAGCCGATTTCGCGCTTGATCGTCGCTAGCGTCTCCGGGTAGATCACGGTATTGTCGCCCACCATCCACAGCAGGTCGGGGCGAAATTTGCGCGCTTTGGCGAGCAGCGCGGCGTTGCGGGCGCGGGCGTCGGGGTTGATCTGCGGCGGCACGCGGTTGAGCGCCGCCTGAATCAGCTTGCCGGGTGTGATGCCGGCGGACTGGCGCTGAGTGCGGCTCGGCGGGCGGGTGCGCCAGAACACGTCAAGCGTGTGCCCGCGCTTGTGCAGCGCCTTCGCCCAGAAATGCTGTGCCATGCTCGGCGGGAACAGCACGGCAGCGTCACGTTCGCGGGCGGCGCGCAGTGCTTCCGGGTGATGCAGCGAGGCGACGAACAGGATTTTCATGCTTGAGCGATCAGCTATCAGCGGTCAGCCATCCGCTTTATACCCGTTCACGCGGGCGCGCGCAAGCCCCGACGTTCGTACAGGTGCGTGTTGTCCGTCTGCCCGATTTGCCGCCGCCGGGCGCGCGCTAGAATGGGCGCATTGTGAGCGACAGGAGAGCGAGATCATGCCGAATTATATCTGCGTCACCTGCGGAACGCAGTACCCCGCCTCGGAGCAGCCGCCCGCCCAGTGCCCGATCTGCGAGGACGAGCGCCAGTACGTCAACCCCAACGGGCAGCAGTGGACGACGCTCGAAGCGCTGCGTGAGGATCGTCGGATGGTGTTCGAGCCGGTGGAGCCGAATCTGCACCGCCTGAAGCCGGAGCCGAAGATCGGCATCGGGCAGTACGCCCATCTGGTGCAGACACCGGACGGCAACGTGCTGTGGGACTGCGTGCCGTATATTGACGACGCGACCGTCGCGGCGATCAACGCGCTGGGCGGCATCCGCGCGATTGCGATTTCGCACCCGCACTTCCACACCGTGATGGTCGAGTGGAGCCGGGCGTTCAACCACGCGCCGATCTACATCCACGCCGGCAACCGCCGCGACGTGGTGCGCGACGACCCGGCGATCCGCTACTGGGATGGCGACACCCAGCCGCTGTGGGATGGGCTGACAGTTGTTCACTGCGGCGGGCACTTCGAGGGATCGGCGGTGCTGCACTGGCGCGACGGGGCGGACGGGCGCGGTGTGCTGCTGACCGCCGACACGATCCACATCGTGCAGGACCCGAACTGGGCGACGTTCCTGTACAGCTACCCGAACATGATCCCGCTGCCCACCTCAAAAGTCCGGCGGATCGTTGATGCGGTCGAGCCGTTCGCTTATGATCGCATGTATGGCGGCTTTGGTAACAAAATGGACGGCGATGCCAAGGCGAAAGTTCGCGCGTCCGCCGAACGCTACATTCGGGCGATCAGCGAGTAACACATGTTGATTGGCGCTTTGTCAATCGGTTGACTATCGGGGCGCGTGCAACTCTCGGTTGCTTAGGTCGTGCCCGTTTTTATCCTGCGTCCACCTCGTGCCACACCAGCGCCGCCGCGCCCAGCGCGCTCGATTCGATGTGCGATGGGGCGATCTGGATGAGCGGGGCGAGGTCGGGGATCAGGCGGGCGGTCATGGCGGCGCGCGCTGGCTCCGCCAGCAGGTCGTAGGCGGCGATACCCAGCCCGCCGCCGATGACGATCAGCGCCGGGTTCAGCATCATCACGCACCACGCCAGCGTTGTGCCGAGCGCGTCGGCGGCTTCACTGAGCACTCGCAGCGCCAGCGGGTCGCCCG
>JADLHH010000148.1 GCA_020848855.1 Anaerolineae bacterium
CACCCTTCGGACTTCTCGTTTTTTTGTTGCCTGCTGGTGGGTGGTTGGCGGGAGTGTCGGGAAGGCGGTCTGACAGTGTGACCGCCGCTGCCGGCGACCCAATGCGATATGAAGGCGAATGCGACCGTGCGAGTGTGCCGGTCGTTTTTGTTTCCCTCCCCCTGGTGCCGCTTATTCGCTTACGACTGCCGGTGCGCGCCGGAGCGAGCGGAAGCCCAGCCCCCGCAGATTGACGAAGGCGATTCCACAGAAGATGAGCGCTGCGCCTGCAATCAGCCGCCAGTCGATTTCCTCATGGAGCACCAGCGCGCCGAGCGCCAGCCCCACGCCGGGCGTGATGTACGTGACCATGCTGGAGCGCGCCGCCCCCAGTTCCCGGACGATCCAGTAGTAGATGATATAGGCGACAAAGGTGTTGATCAGACCCAGCATCACCACCGACAGCAGTACGTCGCTGCTCACCGCGTTCAACGGCGTCGCCGCTTCTCCGCCGAACAAGGGCGCCAGCACCATGCCAATCCCCGCCGTGATCGCCGCGAAAGTCATCGCGCCGGTCGAAACGACAATCGGCTCGTAACGATTCTGGATCATTCTGCGGCTGTAGATGGTGAAGACGGCGTAAAACAGCGACGCCAGCACGATCGCGCCGGCGCTTGCCAGCAGGAGCACGTCGACCTGCCCATCGATGATGCTGTGGCTCCCCAGCACCATCACGCCGACGAAGCCGATCACCAACCCGGCGATTTTCTGCGCCGTCAGGCGTTCATCTGCAAAGAAGAAGTGCGCCAGCACGGCAGTGAACAGCGACGCCGCCGACTGGAGCGTAGCGGCGAGTCCGCTGGTGATGCTCTTTTCGCCCCACGTGATCAGCGCGAAGGGGATGGTCGTGTTGCCAATGCCGATGATCAGCAGCGGCGCGAGCAGCTTCCAGTTGAGCGGCAGATGCTTGCCGCGCGCCAGCAGCAGCAGGTTCAGCCCGACGGCGGCGATGCCGGTGCGGATGAACACCACCTGAAATGGGCTGAGCTGTTCGACGCCGACCCGGATGAACAGGAACGACGATCCCCAGATCAGACCCAGTACCCAGAAGCCGATCCATTTACGCACAACCGCGCTCCTTGCACAAAAAAGGCGACGCATCGCGTCGCCCGATTGATGATCAACGGTAGCGTAAATTGTATGGTGTGGTTTGTCAAATCGGGTGGACTGGTTGGTCAGCCCAGCAGCACGATCAACACGCCGATCAGCGCGATCGCGCCGAACATCAGACGTGAGATGACTTCCAAACAGCCGCCTTCAGGTTCTATCTCCATCGGTTTCCCTTTCTGCCTGCGGGTGAATTGCTCGACTGTCCACGTGCGCATCAAGCCAGGCGACGATCTCGTCAAGGACGCCTTCCTTGCCGATCTCGTTCATGATCTCGTGACGCATCGTGGGGTACAGCTTCAGCGTCCTGTCCGGCGACGACGCGTGATCGTAAGCATATTGGCTGCCGACGGGGTTGACCCGCTTGTCGTCTGCTCCGTGCAGGATCAGCATCGGCAGTCGCAGATCGCCGAGGTGTGCGCGCACGTCGCGCGCCATATTGTTGATCTCCACACCGAGCCGCACGCGCATCGGCTTCTTGTTGGTCAGCGGGTCCTGATCCCACAGGATGTCGATCTGCGGGTCGCTGGAGAGCAGACCCTTGCCGCCGTCGCCGAGCAGGTGCAGCTTCGGGGTGATGCGGTTGAGAATGGTGCCGACCAGCACCAGCGCGCGCGACACGTCGGCATCCGGGATGACGGGCGCGCCGGAGATCACCAGCCCGGCGATCTGGCTCTGATAACGCAGCGTGAATGCCAGGCTGATCAGCGCGCCCATGCTGTGCCCGACGACGAATACCGGTTTGTCAGGCTGCGCGGCGGTGATCTGGTCGAAGTACTGCTTCAGGTCATCGACGAACTGCCCCATATAATCGCAGTAGGCGCGCACGCCCTCGCTCTTGCCGTGCCCGCGATGATCGAGCGTGTAGACGGCGTAGCCCGCGTTCACCAGCCGGGCGACGACGTGGGCATAACGCCCGCTGTGTTCACCATAGCCATGAACCAGCAGCACGATCGCTTTCGGGTCGCCTTCGGGCAGAGCGTGTTCGGTGTGGAGCGTCAAGCCGTCGCTGGTGTAGCAGGGGATGTTCGGCATGGCTTACTCTTTTCGGCGGATTCGGGCGCGGAAGTAGCCGTACATGAAACGGTAGAATGCCAGCGTGCTTTCCGGGCGCTGCTTGTTGGAATCGAGGCGGCGCGCCGTGCCGCCGCTGTCGATGAACGCCTTCGAGTCGATCTTTTCGGTCATCAGCAGCATCAGTTCGGGGATGCGCTCCAGGTCGGTAGCGAGATCGCGCACCAGCGTGCGCCGCTCGTACAGTGGGATATCGCCCCACAGGCTTTCCATCTCGCCCTGAATCGCCGCCGCGTTGATCGAAATTTTGGTGTCGACCAGGAACGTGCGCAGCGCCGCTTTGAGCAGGCGGCTGATCTGCTGGACTTCGCGCATCAGGATCGGCGCGGAGCGGTCGGAGAGCGGGTGATTCGACATCAGACGGTCGGTGCGGGCGGTCAGGCGTCGCCCGCGCGCAAAGTAGCCGCCCATCACCCGGAAGATGTCGAGCGTCGTCTCGGCGTCGTGCTCGCCGCGCAGCAGAGCGTCGATCTGCTCGTCATTTTCGCGCGGGTGAACCTTACGGTGCTGCTCGCTGAGCGTGGCGATTGCCCGGATGATCTCCAGCAGTGAGCCGGTCAGCACCTTGCGCTCGGCGTCATTCAAGCCGCCGTTCAGGCTGTCGAGGTCGCTCAGCAGCCCCGGTATGCTCGGCAGTTCGCTTTTGTCGCCCACGTAGGTCAGCCCGGTATCGTACAGGAACTGGGCGACCGTGTGCAGCGAATAGGCGTAGTCGGACAGTTCCTCGCCGCCCATCAGCCGGCGGATGGTGTGAGTCGCGTTCAGCATCGCGCCAATCTCGTCGCCGAGGTCTTCGCGGAAGCGTTCGATAGCGTGCGGGGCGAAGCTGTCGCTGCAGCGGCGGATGAACCGGCGCAGCGCTTCTCTGGCGGTGCTGCGCACGTCCTCGTCCCAGTTGAGCGCGCGGTACATCTGGATCAGCGGGGCGAGACCGGCTTCGCCGCGCCGGGCAGCCGCCGCCGGAAGCAGCGTCGCCACGCGCACGGCGTAATTGGTGTCGCGCCGCTGGACGTGATACTGCAATAGCTGGGTGATCAGGTCAAGCTGGATCGCTTCGATGATCAGGCGGTTGCTGAAAACCAGCGTCGTCAGTTCGGTCGCCACGTTCTCAATCGTCGGCGACCAGCGGTGCTGTTCGAGCGCGCCGAAGTACGCCATCGAGAGCGGCAGTGGCTTCAAGCCCTTGCTGCTCAGCGTCCTGAGCGCGACCTGCACTTCCTCGACCGGCAGCGGCGTTTCCAGCATCAGGCTGCGCACCATCGCCGCATAGTTCAACTGTTTGTCGGTCGGGTAGAGCAGCCGTCCCTGGTGAATCAGCTCGCTGGCGAGTTCGTCGTATGCGCCGCGCGCCAGCAGGATTTGCAGCAGATAGCGCGAGCCGATCAGTCCCAGCTTGAGCAGCACTTCGTCGTCCGACAGGTTGCGGACGATCCAGCGCAGCAGCGAATCGTACGATGGACCGAACGACGACTGTGCCGCCTTGATCAGCGCCGTGAGCGCGCCGTTGTCGATCAGGTCGCGCCGCCCCGCCAGCAGCGTGACTTCGGTCAGCCGGATGATCAGCAGGGGACGCCACTCGTCGCCGAAGTCGCCGGAGACCTGCGCCAGCAAGCTGGGCGGCGCGGGGTCTTTGCCGCTCAGAACGTCCATCAGGTCGGACAGGCTCACCGGAAGCTGCGCCAGCAGCGGCTTGAGCGTAATGAAGTGCTGCCAGCGGTTGGCAGGCAGCGACCCCGCCGCCAGCACGAAGATGTTCTCGGCGAGCGTTTGATACCGTACCGCCACCGGCAGCGCGATGTCGATCAGGTGCGGGATAATCGGCGCGATTTCGACATTCTCGCTGTTGCGGCGCACATGCTTCAGGAAGGCGTTGAGCGTTTCGACCTGATTGCCGCGCGCCAGCGCCTCGGAATAGGCGATGGCGGCGCGCTGCGTCAGTTCGACCCAGTACATGCCGTTGAAGCCGAGCGGGTTCGAGAGCCAGCGCGCCAGCGTCCGGTAGACGCGATCCGCCTTGCCCGCCGCCAGCGCCTCGTTCATCTGCTCCAGAATGACGCTTTCCAGGTCGGGCTGCCCGCGCACGACAATCGCCAGCTTGTCGGCGTGCTCGATCTCGTCCAGCACGAGCGCGAATGCCAGCAGGTGGCGCACGTAAGCCGCCCGCAGCGTATCGGGCAGGGTGGGGTCTTCGGCGAGGACTTTGGCAGCTTCGCTCGCTTCGACCGGCTGGGTGTTGGTCAGCGCGGTATCGAGCTTGAGGCGGTACGACGCATATTTGAGCGCTTCGGCGAGCGTGTCGCCGCGCTTGATGCGCCAGGCGGCGACCGCCGTCAGTGCCGTCGTCTGGTCGATCACCAGCCGCGTATCCAGCCGGAGCTGGCTGCGGATAAAACGGGCATACTCGTCTTCGGAGATCGTGCCTTCGACGCGGGTCGCGCCCCACTGATAGACCAGCGTATTGGGCGGCGGCGGGTCGTCGGAGTAGAAGCGAATCTGCGCGTCGACGCGGGTCGACGGCAGCGTGTGCGTGGCAAAGGTGACGCCGAAGCGGGCGGGCGGCGGCAGCAGCGCCAGCAAGCCTTCGATGAAGCCGATACGTTGCGCCAGTTCCGGCGGCGCGCCCTTGATGACGATCTGCACGCCCTGAATGATCGCCGCCAGCAGCGCCTCGATCACTTCGAGACGGTCGCGGGTGGCGGTCATCAACGACAGCATGGCAGTTTCCTGCGCGTCTGCGCCGGGTGTATTCGCCTGGAACATGGGCAGCAGCGGGATCGTCGCCCCGACCTGCTCGAAGACCGGCATCTGCAAATCCGACAGCCGGGCGAGCGCCGTCAGGTTGCCGCCCAGCGAGCGCAGCACTTCGACCGGCATCAGGACGATGTGGCGCATCGCCTGTCCCTTGCTGCCGATCTGCGCCTGGACGATCATGAACGGGGTTGAACGCCCGCGCACCAGCGCCCACGAGCCATCGGGCGAGCCGGGCATGGGCGGAATCGCAGCGTCATCGGCGGCTTCAGTGACGTGCTCGGTTTTTACGCCGGGCGACGATGCCAGAAGCCGAAGATCGCCTTGTGCCTTTCCCTGGTAGAATAATTGTCCGTAGTAAAAGTGCTCTAGGGCAACCGTTGCTTGCGACAACACGGATGATCTTTGCCTCTATAAGCGCAGCAGCCGGAAATAAATGAGATCGTGCGTTGCTAAGTGATGACACACGGATGACCGGATGCAAAAGTTGTAAACCATTATATCGCCATTCACCTGTGGCGCTGATTGAGGAAATAATGGAGTCACGAAATTTCAACCTGCTGGCGGCGGTGTTCGGCTTTCTCGGCGTCGCGCTCGGCGCGTTCGGCGCGCACGGCTTGAGCGCCCACTTCGCCGCTCACCCTGACCTCGAAAGCACGTATCACACTGCCGTTCAGTACCAGATGTACCACGCCTTGGCGCTCGTCGGCGCGGCGTGGATCGTCGAGCGCTACCCCGGACGGGCGGCGCGCTGGGCGGGCTACCTGTTCGCCACCGGAATCGTGCTGTTTTCAGGCAGCCTGTACATCCTCAGCCTGTTCGATGTGCGTATCATGGGCGCGGTCGCGCCGTTGGGGGGCGTGGCGTTTCTAGGCGGGTGGCTGTGCCTGGGGCTGGCGGCGCGGCGGTGCAGCGCTTGACGCCGTACCCCGACGTGAACGCGCTGCTGAGCGTCCTGCTCGACGGCGTGCGCGACATCCTCGGCGACCGGCTGATCGGCATGTACCTGTACGGCTCGTTGTCGCTGGGCGATTTCGACCCCGATTCCAGCGATGTCGATTTTCTGTTCGTGACCGAAGCTGTACTCCCGACGGAAACGCTCGACGCGCTCCGCGACCTGCACACCCGTATCGCCGCGAGCGGGATGCGCTTTGCAAACAAGCTCGAAGGCTCATATATCCCACGCGCTGCCCTGCGCCGCCACGACCCGGCGAACGTTATGCACCCGACAATCGGCATCGACTGGGATTTCGGCGTGCGTGCGCATGGGAGCAACTGGATCGTCGAGCGCTGGATCGTGCGCGAGCGCGGCGTCACCGTGTGGGGACCGCCGCCCGCCACGCTGATCGACCCGGTCGCGCCGGACGAACTGAAAGCGGCGGTCTGTGAGTCGCTCAAATTCTGGCAGGATACGCTGGCTGACCCGGCGTGGCTGGAACCGCGCGATTATCAGGCGTTTGCAGTGTTGACCATGTGCCGGGCACTCTACACCTTGAATCGGGGAGAAGTCGCCACCAAGCCGGACGCGGCGCGGTGGGCGCTCGAAAACCTCGACCCGGCGTGGCATCCGCAGATCGAGCGGGCGCTGGTGTGGCGGCATCAGCACGCGCGCGACGACCTGACGGCGACGCTGGATTTCATCCGGTTCGCGCTGGCGCGCGGGAGTTGAACCTTGCCAATCGCGGGCAAATCGAGCCACCTGAAGACGACTGTTTCTGATCACAACTCGTCCAGAATCGCCTTCCGCTTTTGTTCATATTCTGCATCACTGATCAACTTGTCATTGTGCAGTCGCGTCAATCGCTCCTCGATGCTGAAAGAGGGTTCAGCAGATTCACACATTCACCATACGCGCGTGAGCGATTTCGCCTTCTTGAATAAGACGAACCTGATCCGGTTTCACGGTAATGACGGCAACGGTGTCACCGCGTAGGGTGACGAACTCGACTTCGTAGCTTCGTCCACTGTCATGCACCAGTACGACAGCGCCAATATCTCCTGCCTTCAAGCCATATTCAGGGATATCGCTAGTCAGGACGACAGTTTCCAATTCTTCGATCATATTGACCTCTTCTTCATGGGATACGCCGTAACAAACTGCGGAACGCGCTGACCCCGCTCGACAAACCAGATCGAGCGCACGAAGGGGTCGCGTCCGTCGGGCGTTTGAATGCTTCCCTCGATCACATAGCGGTCTCCGTCTTCAGTAGACTCGACCTTGACGACCTCATATTCAGCCGCATGTTGAAGCAGCGCATTTGCCATCACTTTCCATGCTTCTAGTGTAAACCCAAACCCCAGAAAGAACGCGGCTTTGCTCCGTCCAACCGGATGGGTGAGGTCGAGGAGATAACGAATGATCTTTGCCTCGGCAACGACTGCGCTCTCAGTATTCGGCAGTTTCAACCGCCAGTCCCTTCTCGTATGTGATTGTGCTCGGCTCGTGTGGGGCTGGGCTGGACACCGATGCCGGTAGGGGCATTTACTTCAATTCGAACTGATCCGGGGGGCACACGCGCAGCACGCCCGCCAGCTCGTGACCGATCATCTGGGCGTGGTCGTCTAGCTGAAGCTGGAGCGGTCCGTTGAACGGTGCGCGCGAGATCAACGTGAAGCGCCTGCCCGGCTTTAAGCCGAGTTCGCCGAGATATTCCAGCTTGTCCATGTCGTGGGTGTTGACGCGGCTGATCACCAGATCGCTGCCCGGCTCGGCTTCATTGAGCGGCGAATCGACCACATGCGGCATTCTGCCTTCCGCCGTTGGGATCGGCTCGCCGTGCGGGCAGCGGCGCGGGAAGCCCGCCATGCGCTCCATGCGTTCGACCACCGCGTCGCTCACGACTACGCCGAGTTCGTCCGCCTGATCGTGGACTTCGTGCCAGCCGAACTTCATCACGCCGACCAGAAACACTTCTACCAGCCGGTGACGCCGGATGTTCATCAGCGCTTCGCGCTCGCCTTCGGGTGTGAGGTACACGCCGCGGTACGGCTCGTGTTCGAGATACCCGGCTTCTTTCAGCCGCTGCACCATTCGGGTGACTGCCGGGGCGGAGACGCCCATCACTTCCGCCAGCGCGGAAGTCGAAATGTAGGGGTTGTTGTTTTGATAGTAAGCGAGCCGGTAGGCTTCTGCCAGATATTCCTGCATCGCGGCGCTTGCGATCATCCAGTTCACCTCAGTCCACTGCCGCAATTTTTATCATGTTTATCATAAATATAACAGCCTCGAAAAAAGTTAGCAAGGGTTAAATTGTAAATTCATGCGAGGTTAACTGGCAATGGCGAGCAGGTAGTCCACCAGCGCGTCGATGTCTTCCGGCTGCACCTTGAAGATCAACTGGTGCGTGCCGGGCAGTTCGAAGACCTCGCGCAGCGTTTTCGCCGAGCCGTCGTGGAAGTAGGGGGCGCTCAGCCACAGCCAGCGCAGCGACGGTGTATCGAACACCGTGCCGCGCCTTTCCAGCGGCGACTCCGCGCCTGTGCCCACGTCGTAGCTCTGCAGATCGGTGCCTGCCGGTCCGACGTGGCACGTCGCGCAGCCCTGCGCCTCAAAGATTTCCCGCCCCTGCTCGATTACGCGCATCGGGAACTGGTTCGGGTTCGGCGGCGCTTGGAGTGTCGTCATGTACTGTGTGAGCAGGTCGAGATCGACCGACATGCCGGGGTGCGGATCGGTGATCGTCGGCACGTCGATCAAGCCAGTGCCCCCTTGCAGCCAGCGAATCTTGCGTTCCATATCCGCCAGTTCATCCCACGTCGCCGACCACTTGTAGGGTACGGTTTCCAGCAGGTTGAACAGCAGAGGAGTGTTACGTGGACCGTCCGGGAAGCCCTGCCACACTCGCCCATCGCTCAGTCCGTCGAAGTGGCAGGTGGCGCAGCTTAGATTGTTCCCGGCGCTCAGACGCGGGTCGGCAGCAGAGTGGAACAACTGCGCGCCGAGCAGGAAGTCGAGCGAGACGTTCAGGTTGATGATCGGCAGCACGTCGGTGATGGCGAGCGTCTGCGTGTTGATGGTCGTGACCGTGCCGTCGAGCGCGCTGTGAACGTACAGCACAGTGTTAGCGAGGTTGAGCAGCAGCCCGCGCGGGTTCGCGCCGACGGCGATGTTGGCGCGGGCGAAGCCGGTGTTCAGGTCGATCACCGAAACGCTGTCGCTGCCGGCATTGGCGACATACAGCCGCTGGGCGAAGCGGTCGAGCGCTGCGGTGAACGGCATGTTGACCGGGCGATCCGCCACGTCGAGTGCGATGCGCCGGCTGCGCGTGGGCGACAGGTCGCGCAGGTTGATGACGTTGACGACCGGAAAAGCGGTCGTGTCATAGGTCAGCGCCGTGCTCTGGGCGTTCAGGCGCGTTTGCGGCAGGTAGGCAACCCCGCGCGTGATGTCCGGCTCGATGTTCTGGAACAGCGCTGTGTCCATGCCGGTGCTGGCGGTCTGGATGACGCGCCCCTGCGGCAGGTATACCATGCTGACCGCCCCGCTCCAGAAATGGGTGACGTACAGGAAGTCGCCCCACAGCGCCAGCCCGGCGGGCGCGTCGGGCACGTCGATGGTGCGGCTGACGATCCCGCGATTGAAATCGACTTCGGCGATCTGGTCGGTGCCTTCCAGCGAGACGTAAGCCGTCTCGTTGTTGTTGGTGACGACGCCGTAGGGCAGGCTGCCGACCGGGATGGTCGCCGTGACCGCCTGATCGATCATGCTGACGACCGAGAGCGTCCCGTCTCCGTGATTGGCGACCAATGCCCGCGAGTTGTCGAGCGTGAGCGCCACCGAGCGCGGGTCTTTGCCGACCGGGATTTCCGCGACTACGCGGTCGAACGCCGGGATCAGGATCGTCATCGAGTTGTTGATCATATTGGCGGCGACGAGCGTGCGCCCATCGTTTGCTATCGCCAGCGTATTGCTGACGTAAGCTCGGTTGCTGCGGGCGTCCGGGAGCGCGTACAGCGGCAGCGGCAGCGGCGTCGGCGTCGTGCCGGTTTGCGCGGCGAGTGGCTGTGGTGCGGCGACCGACAGCAGGATCAACAGGAGCGTGAGCGCCAACAATAACGTGATTGTAGGGGCGCACCTGTGTGTGCGCCCGCCTTTGCTAAAGGGCAGACACACGGGTCTGCCCCTACCAAACCGGATTTCCCCAATTCGCCCCAGATGCCGCATCATCTACTCCGTCGTGATCAGGCGGTCGTGCATCAGGGTGAAGGTGCGGCTGCGAATCTGGAATTCGCCCGATGCGTCGATGCCGGTGGCGACGAAGGTCAGCGTGCGCACGTCGGCGATATACGAGCCGCTGCGCCCGTCGTTTTCCAGGTTCGGGAAGGCGCGGCTCTGCAGCGGCGCGGTGTACTGGTAGGTGAAGTTGCGCCCGTTGATGCGCAGTTGTCCATCCTCGATGATGTACCCCGGCGTCGTCAGTGTGTAGTAGGCGTTCATCTGCGACCAGTCTTCCGGCAGGATGAAATTGAAATTGTATGGCGAGACAATTGGGATGATCGAATCGGTCAGCAGCGGGTTCCAGGGCAGCGGCGCGGCGGCGCGCGGGATGACGTAAATGGGGAAGCTGCCGCCGTTCGCCCCGACCACACCCCCGCGCGCCGCCGGCGCTTCGATTTCGCCCGCCGATGTGTCTCCCGCCTGTTCGACTTCGATGCTCACCATCCACACCCCCGGC
>JADLHH010000149.1 GCA_020848855.1 Anaerolineae bacterium
GCGCGCGCAAGGGCGCGTACTTTGAAGGCGGTCAGCTTCCACTGGTTCGGCGTCTGCCGTTCAAGCGCGGCTTCACCAACATCTTCCGCACCATTTACCAGGAAGTGAACGTTTCGCGGCTGGATACCCTGGACGCCGGGACGACGGTCACGCCGGAACTGCTGGCGGAAAAGGGCTGGATTCGCGACGCGGATAACCCGGTGGTGATTCTCGGCAATGGCGACCTGAGCACGAAGCTTTCGGTGCAGGCGCACCGCTTCACCAGGAGCGCGCAGGAGAAGATCGAAAAGGCGGGGGGCAGCGTTGAAGTCCTGCCGCTGAAGGTCACCGGCTCGCGAGTGACGGTCAAGCTGCTGCCGAAGGAAGAACTCGCCAAGCTGAAGGCGGAATAACCAGCCGTCAGCCCGGTAACCCGCCGGCTGGAGTAAGAAGCCGGGCGCTTCGGCGCTCGGCAGACACCGTTTCGGCGGGGTCGTATGACATGAGGGAATATTAAGGAACCTGGCATGATTGAGGCACTTCGCAATGCCATCCGCCTGCCCGACCTGCGCAACAAGCTGCTGATCACAGGGCTGATTCTGATCGTGTACCAGTTTGCGGCGCATGTGCCGGTCGTCGGCGTGGATCGCACTGCCTTACAGCAGTTGCTCGCCGGGAACTCTGGCGGTCTCGTCGGCGTTCTCGACCTGCTTTCAGGCGGCGCCCTTCAAAACTTCAGCGTGATCGCCAACGGCGTCTACCCGTACATCACCGCGCAGATTATTCTGCAGGTGCTGACTCCGGTGATTCCGGCTCTGGAAAACATGAGCAAGGAGCCGGGCGGACGCGAGAAGATGGAAAACTATTACTACTATCTGGCGATTCCGATGTCCCTTTTGCAGACCATCAGCCAGATTCAGATTTTCAACACCATCGGCGGCGTGCCGATCATCCCCAACTTCGGCTCAGATATCTTGCTGACCATAACGGTGCTGGTCACCATGACCGCCGGCACGCTGTTCGCTATCTGGCTCGGTAACCTGATCACCGAGCAGGGCATCGGCAATGGTCTGTCGATCATCATCTTCGCGGGAATTGTCGCGCGCGCGCCGCAGCGCCTGGTGCAGCTTGCCAGCAGCTCGACGCAGCCCGCGTTCAACATCATCGCCTTCATCATCATCACCATCGTGAGCGTGATCGTCATCATCTTCATCCAGGAAGGTGTGCGGCGAATACCGGTGCAGTATGGTAAGCGCGTACGCGGTCGAAAACAGTACGGCGGCGCGAGTACGCACATACCGATGAAGGTCAACCCGGTCGGCATGATCCCGCTGATCTTCGCGCAGGCGATCATCGCCTTCCCGGCACTGCTGGTCAACCTGTTCCCGGATGGCGTGCTGCGGCAGTCGATCACGCAGACATTCGGCAACCAGACGGGCGTGATCTACTGGCTCACCTACTTCGCACTGGTGGTCGGCTTCACGTTCATCTACTCGGACATCATGGTGGGCAACCAGGACCTCGCCGATAACCTCCAGCGGAATGGCGGGTTCATCCCCGGCATCCGTCCCGGCAAGCGCACGCAGGACTACATTCTGCGGGTGACGCGCCGAGTCACGCTGATCGGCGCGCTGTTCCTGGGCGTGATCGCGATTGTGCCGGGCATCATGGATTTTGTGAACCGGCTGCTGTTCCCCAACGAAGTCGTTTCCGGTTCGGCGGGCAACGCGGCTTACGTGTTGACCGGCTCCGGGTTGATCATCGTCGTCGGCGTCGTGATCGACACCATGCGCCAGCTTGAGGCGCAGTTGGTCATGCGCAACTACGACCGCTTCATCAGCTAATTCTGTTACGCAGAGGTACGCGCGCCGGGGCAGCACCCAGCCAATGGGTGAACGTCCCGGCGCGATGCCCCGGCGCGATCCGCACATCCTCGAACCTGGAAACGCCGCCGTCCTCTGCATCCAACTATGGAGAACTGAAATTATGGGTTTGTACGTCATTCTTATGGGCGTGCAGGGGGCAGGCAAGGGCGAACAGGCGAAGTTCATTCGCGAAACCTACAACATCCCGCATATTTCGACCGGTGACCTGTTCCGGGCGATGAAAACGCGCGAAGACGACCTCGCCAAACGTGTTCAGCAGATCATGGCGGAAGGGCGGCTGGTCGACGACGCGACCACCAACGAAGTCCTGCAGGATCGTCTGAGCCAGCCGGACGCCGCTAATGGCGTGATCCTCGACGGCTACCCGCGCAACGCCGCGCAGGCGGACTGGCTGGAGTCGTACCTGGAAAGCCGGGGCGAGCACGTCAACATCGTGCTGCTGCTCCAGCTTGACCTGTACACCGCGTTCAAGCGCGCGTTCGGGCGGGTGAGCCACCCCGACGGCAGCAAGAGTTACAACGTTTACTTCAACAGCGAAGGCGTCGAGTGGCAGTTTGTTGACCACCCGGAGAAGCTGTTCCCCCCCCGCCTGAAAGCGGTCGAGACCGCGACCGGGACGGAACTGGTGCGCCGCGCCGACGACGGCAGCGCCCATGCGATCCTCAAGCGCATCGACACGTATGTCGAAACGACGCAGCCGCTGATCGACTACTATCGCGCCAAAGGGCTGCTGGTCGAAATTGACGCTGACCAGCCGATCCCGGTGGTCAGCGAGGCGCTCAAAGCCGCGATTGACGCGGCGCAGCCGGCAAACTAACCTGAACACTCGATGTTAGAGGCAGGTCTCGGCTTGCTCTGCAAGCTGACCTGCCCCTGCGATACACAGTTAGCGAAAGCAGTACGCATGACCATTCACATCAAGACGCCGGAGGAAATCCGCATCATGCGCGAAGCCGGGCGAATCGTCGCCCGCGCGCATCAAGCGATGCGCGAAGCGGTGCGTCCCGGCGTCACCACTGCCGAACTGGATCGCATCGCCGAGACGGTGATCCGCGACCACAAGGCGATCCCGTCGTTTCTTGATTATCCGAACAACAAGCCCGGCGCGCCCGCCTACCCGGCGACGATTAACGCTTCGGTCAACAACGAACTGGTGCATGGGATTCCCGGCAAGCGCGTGTTGAAAGAAGGCGACATCATCAGCCTGGATGTGGGCTGCATTTACGAGGGCTTTGTGGGGGACGGCGCGTTCACGATGGGCGTCGGCGAAATTCCGGCGGCGGTGCAGCGGCTGCTCGATGTGACCGAGCAGGCGTTGATGATCGGCATCAAGGCGTCGGTCGTCGGCAACGAGACCTGCGACGTGTCGCTGGCGATCCAGCACTTTGTCGAAAATCACGGCTACAGCGTGGTGCGCGAATATACCGGGCATGGCGTCGGTCGGGCGATGCACGAAGAACCGCAGGTTCCGAACTGGTGGCCCCGGCGCGCTCGCCAGCGCGGCTGGACGAGCTACCCGCTTCAGCCGGGCATGACCTACGCCATCGAGCCGATGGTCAACGCCGGGCGACCGGAGACGCGCGAGCTGGACGACGGCTGGACGGTGGTCACGCGCGACGGCTCGCTGTGCGCGCACTTCGAGCACACCATCGCCATCACGGACGGCGAGCCGGAGATTCTGACTCTGCCGTAGCAGCGGCGCTCCTCGCCGTCAATTTATATGTTCCATACTCAAGGGATGCTGCACGCATCCCCTTTGCGTTCTCGTACGGCGTGTGGGTTCACTTACGGTCGATGAGCGGCGTGCGGTCGATCATGGTGTGGTAGCGCGATGGATAGTCCGCATCCGGGTCGAAGTGCCGGTATGGATCGTAACCCGTGTCGCTGCTGGCAGGGGGTGGAAGCTCGGTCATAAGCTCGATCTTGTAGTCGGGGAAATCCGACATCATCCTGAAGACGACGATGCCGGCATAGGCTTGAGTAAAAACCGGCTCGTCGTTCGAAAAGATCGTGTATTCGCTGCTGTACAGCTCGCAGCGCTCATTTCCCCCGCCACGAGCGATCCCGTCGGGAACGCATAAGTGCCCGGTGATGGACGAGTCGCGGTAGATGACTCGCAGCACCGAGGTGAGATTTAGGCTCAATCCGAAGAATATGTCTTGCCCGTTGGTCACGCCGGGCGTGTCGTACAGCAGGATATCCGTGCCGGGGTCCACGCTCGGCATTCGGGCGACGATCTGTTCGGCGATTCGCTGCTGCTTGAGCGAGCTTTCCATCATGACGCGCGTCAGGTCGAGGAAGCGAATCGACGCGAGGCTGA
>JADLHH010000150.1 GCA_020848855.1 Anaerolineae bacterium
ATCAGGATGGCGACGGCTACTATCAGGTCGCGCTGCAGGTTCCGGGCATCACCCGCGAGTCGCCGCCCGCGCCGGCAGGTGAGTAGCGGTCAGCCGGCAGCTTTCAGTAATCAGCCAAAGCAGACATTCGCGCATATCGGTAGGGGCGGACCCGGTGCGAGCCTGCGGTTCATCTGTCGCCCCATTCCCATGCCGGATCAACCTTGAACCCGCACGCCGAATCGTCTATCTTTAGCCACAGGCTCACCACTGATAGCGAATCGCTCCTCACTTCCGAAAGGCTTTCGCATGTCCGTAGAGCGCGCCGCGCTGGCAGATGTACTGAATTTCAGCGCCGAAGACCTTGCCGCCAACCGTGCCGGCAACTTGAGCAATTCCCAGAAAGCCCGGCTGGCGCGCGGCTGGCAGCGCACTGTAGGGATCATCGTCGGGCTGGTGGTCGGCTTCGGCTTGCTGGCGACCATCCTGCTGTTTCTGGGGCAGCGCAACGAATCGCCCATCCTGAGCATCATCGGCGTCATTATCACGGTTGTCAACGCCGTGCTCGTCGGGCTGGGAGCGCAAAGCTACCTGCGCACCACCAGCGACCTGCGCGGCGGGCGCGTCGCTGTCCTCGACGGCGTTGTCAGCCACACGATCCGCGTTACCGGCAGAGCAGCGACTTACATCCTCAAGGTGGATGCTCAGGAGATCATCGTGCCGAAGGTCGTGTTCTTCGCCTTCGAAGAGTCGAAACCGTACCGGCTGTACCGCGCGCCCGCGTCCAGAACGCTGCTCTCCGCCGAACCTAAGTGAGCGTGCCACGCCCCTGCACTACCAGCCGCCGTTTTTCGTTTCGTCGTCGGATGTGTCATAATAACCGGTGAATTCGGCGGGGCAGTAGTGAGGGAGTCACCATGACTGTTGACCGTTCCATGCGCAATGCGCTCGCCGCCATTCTGCTCGTTGCCGCGCTGTTCGTCGCCATGAATCAGATCGTCGCCAGCGCGCCATTTGCGGATTGGTGGCTGCCGATCCTGCTGTTCGTTGTCGGCGCGGCGCTCGTCTTCGCGCCGTCATTCGGTCGCGCGCCGTCGAGCGAGGACGCCGCTGCATCACCCGAAAACACCGTTCAAACCTATCTGGTCGCGCCGTCAGCGCCCCAGCTTCCTATCACCACAGGCAGCGTCGAGGAAGCCGAAGCCGCCGCCGTCCTTCCCTTTGGAGAATCAACCACCCCGGACGTGCCAACTACGGTCGTCGAGCGCGGTCCGAGCCAGGACATCCCCACCGACCGCACGCCGGACACCGGCTCGCCTGCGCCGGAACTGAAATACACCGCGCGCACGGAACACGCCAACCCGGAAACATCGGTCGCGGCAACCGAAGCGCCCGCCGTGCCGCCCGACAAGAGCGATACCACGCCAGCGCGTACGGAGCCGGAAAAAGACGTGGTCGCCGAGAAAACCGCCGCGCCGCAGCAGCCGTATGAAGCCGAGCGCGTCGGCGCGATTACGCCGGAGCAGGTGGAACGGGTCATGGACGAGCAGACCGACAACGCCCACGACCGGGATGTGCCGGTCGTCACCGAAAGCGCCAGCCCCGCTGTCACGGCTGTCGAACGCGACGGCGAAGGCACGGTCGGCAGCGCCGACGACCTGACCAAGATCAACGGCATCGGCGCGAAATCCGCTGCCGCGCTCAAAGCCGCCGGGATCGACTCGTTCCACAAGCTGGCGAACAGCAGCGAAGACGCCCTGCGCGCCGCCATCAACAGCGCCGGGGTTCGCCTCGTGGGCGATGTTACCACCTGGGCACAGCAGGCGAGCTACGCTGCGCGCGGCGACTGGCAGGGGCTGAGCCGCTACAACGCGGAACGCCGCGCCGCCAACGCTTAAACGTTATCCAACGAGCGGCTGAGGCTGGACACTACGCCTGCTTCTGACGGCGCGCATCCCCTCAGCCGCGCTCCATGCAAACCAGTCAGGGAATGCCCGCACCAGACGCGGCACTCCCTCGACACGAACGCCGTAATCGCGCGTCGCCTGTTCATAGGTGATGCGACCCCACCACAGCTTGTAGAACGCCGCCAGGTCTGCCGTTACCAACACATCGACCTCGAAGCCCGGATCGGTCAGACACAGCGTAACATCGGCGGCTGTCAAAATCAGCCAGAATGATCCGTTTCGCCTGCTGTACATGAAATCATACTGCACCACGACGCGATTCTCCGGCAGCCTGTCTCGCCGGACATCGTTTCGCGTCCACCACATGAGCAAAACGGGGTCGAGTTCTTCAGGTGAAGGCTCGCCAAATGCCCACGCCTCGCCCCAAATCGTCAGCGAGATGATGACGTTCTCAAGTTCCTGACCCGCCTGCGTCAGCCGGTATTCGGTTGACTGGCGACCTGCGCCGCTCGTCCGTTTTTCGACCACACCCGCCTGCTGAAGCTGGCGCAGCCGCGCCGAAAGCAGCGCCCGCGAAATCCCTGGCAACCCCCGTTCCAGATCGTTGAAATGGGTGGTTCCACCGAGCATGTCCCGAATGATGAGCAGCGTCCAGCGATCCCCCAGAATATCCAGCGCCTTCGCCACCGGGCAGAACTGACCGTACTTTGACATGCGCCATTCCTCACAACTACCGGTTTAATTTCTGAACTGGTACTGAAATCAATAGTAGCATACCTTGAGTTCAAAGCGGCACGGATTGAAGGAGTGTGAAATGTCCTGGTTTGAGTATGGCACATCCCGCATTTACTACGAGGAACAGGGCGACGGCAACCCGGTGCTGCTGCTGCCGGGACTGACCGACCGGAATGAACATCATATGCCGCTGCGAGACGCGCTGACGGCAGCGGGCTACCGCGTCATCGCCGCCGACCTGCCCGGCTCTGGGCGATCCGAGCCACAGCCTCGGACTTACACAGTGACCTATTTTGAGGATGACGCGCACGCTTTTGTGGCGCTGCTCGACTCGCTCGGCGCTGTTCCCGCGCACCTGATGGGTTTCAGCGACGGCGGCGACGTATCCCTGCTCATGGCGGCTCTCACGCCCCACGTCGCCCGCTCGCTCGTAACGTGGGGCGCTGCGGGCAGGCTCAGTGATCCTACCGGACAACTTCGGCAAGCGTTGTACAACGTCGTGGATAATCCGATACCACCCATGCAGTCGTTCAGCAAGCAGTTGATCGCCACGTATGGCAAAGACAAGGCGAGCGCCATGACGCAAAACGCCTCACGAGCCATCAGCGACATTATTGAGGCGCGCGGCGGTGACATTAGCCTGTCGAAAGCAGGGAACATCGCCAGTCCCACGCTGGTCATCACAGGCGAGCACGATCCGTTCGCGCCGCCCGCACTGCTCGCTCAATTAGCGTCTGCCATCCCCGCCGCAGAGATGATTACCGTACCGGATGTCGGGCATGATATCCACAACGCCCGCCCCGAATGGTTCGTCCAAACTGTTCTCGACTGGCTGAAGCGCTACGAGTGCGCATCTCAAATACAGTGAAAGCCTGAGAATCAAACGGGGCGAGTCAGCGACTCGCCCCTTCGCATTTCTTCAGATGCTGCTTACACGCCGAAGCGTGGCTACACGCCGGGTGCTTCCAGTTCCTGATCGGTCTCTTCGACGTTCTCCAGCGCCAGTTCGTCGTCATGCACAGTCGCGCGCACGACGCCGGCGAGGTGGTAGCGCCCCGACAGGATGCCGTCGGAAAGCTCGTCCTCGATCTCGTTCTGGATCAGGCGGCGCAGCGGGCGAGCGCCGTATTCGGGATCGTAGCCCTTTTCCGCCAGCCAGGTACGCGCTTCGTCGGTCATCTCCAGCGTGATCGCGTGTTCGACCAGGCGGTCGCGCACCTTGTTCAGCTCGAGGTCGACGATCTGCTTGGTTTCCTCTTTCGTCAGCGAGCGGAACACGACCGTCGCGTCGACGCGGTTGAGGAATTCGGGGCGGAACATGCGTCGAAGCTGCTCGGTCACGTTCTTGCGCATCTCGTTGAAGCTGACGTTCTCGTCAACTTCCTCGTTGCGCGGGATGTTGAAGCTGAGCGTCTGCCGCTTGATCTGATCCGCGCCGACGTTGCTGGTCATGACGATGATCGAGTTGCGGAAATCGACCCGGCGACCGCGCGCGTCGGTGAGCGTGCCTTCTTCCATCACCTGCAGCAGCATATTGAAGGCTTCGGGGTGCGCCTTCTCGATTTCGTCAAACACGACGATGCTATACGGGCGGCGGCGGATGGCTTCGGTCAACTGACCGGCGTCCTCGTAGCCGACGTAACCGGGGGGCGCGCCAACCAGACGAGCGACCGAATGGCGCTCCATGAACTCGCTCATGTCAAGCTGGATCA
>JADLHH010000151.1 GCA_020848855.1 Anaerolineae bacterium
CGCCGCGCCAAATCTGGGCGGTGCGCGGCGTCCCCGACCACAAGCGCCTGCAAAGCGCGTTGGGCATGTTGGCGCGCCGTGCCGAAGCAGGGCGCGGTGAGGAACTCGTTCACGCGCTCTACGAACGGCTGCCGTTCATCGTCACCGTCGCGCGCATTCAGAAGCGGTTGCAGTTGTTCAGCATCGCGGAATGGCAGTCTCGCGTTGACACCGACTACCCGGATTACATCATGCTCATGCGCTACGACGACGGGCGCGCCCAGCGAACCGAGCGCGTGCCTGCCCGCTGGCTCGACTGACACCGATACGACAGAGGAATGAGGATGGATTACCCCGCGTTTTACCAACCTGACCGCGTCGGGCAGCTCTACGTGCCGGACGCCGCCCGTGCCACCGCTGAAGGGCGCGAGCAGGGCATTAGTACCTTTGAAGAACGTCGCACGCTGCTCCTGCTCGTGGACATGCAGGTGGACTTTGTCCACGCGGACGGTGCGCTCAGCGTCCCCGGCGCGGTCGAAGACACCCGCCGCGTCATCGAGTGGATTTTTCGCAATCTCGGCGAAATCACCACCATTGCCGCCTCGCTCGACAGTCACCTGCCCATTTCGATTTTCTTCCCGACCTGGTGGGCAAACGCCGCTGGGCAGCACCCGCAGCCTTATACCGTCATCCGCAGCGAAGACGTGCGTTCCGGGCGGTGGCGTCCGCTCTACCAGCCGGATTGGTCGGTCGAATACTGTCAGCGCCTCGAAGCGCAGTCCAAAAAAGAACTGATGATCTGGCCCTTCCACACACTCATCGGCACGCCCGGTCACGCGCTCACCCCCGCGCTCTACGAGGCAATTGCCTTTCACTCCGTCGCGCGGCGCACGCAGCCCATCTTCCTGCAAAAAGGCACGATTCCCGAAACCGAGTATTACTCGATTCTCGAACCGGAAGTCAAGGTGGGCAAGCACGCGCAGGGCGGTTTGAACACCCAGTTCCTCAATATGCTTGCCGAATACGACCTCGTCTACATCGCTGGCGAAGCCAAAAGCCACTGCGTCCTCGAAACGGTTAATTCCATCATGCGCTACTTTGCTGACCAGCCGAATATTCTCAAAAAGTTCCGCCTGCTCGAAGACTGCATGTCGTCGGTCGCGCACCCGGTCATCGACTTTGAGGCGCTGGCGAACGAAGTGCTGGCGCGTCATGCTGCCCTGCGCCGCGTCAAATCCACTGACCCCATCGGCTGATGCATCACAAATAAAAAGCGGCTGGATTTGCTCCAACCGCTTTTGTAGGGGCGTTCAATTGAACGCCCTTTGTTACCACTCAATCTTACTGCGCTGCGTCCGCCAGCGCCGCCAGCACGCTGTACGGGGGACCGCCGGAGCTGTACGTGCGTCCGTTGTAGTTCACGAAGTCCGCCGGACCATTCCCATAGCGCACCAGCACCGCAGGCGTGCCCGTAATGCCCGCGTTCTGCCCGTAGTTCGCATCGACGTTCACCTGCGTCGCGGTTTCCGCGCACGTCAGCAGTTGGCTGTAGTTCAGCCCCTCATCTGTTGCCAGCAGCCGCCCCACGTCCTGGTTGTAGCGCCCGCTGAAGGCATAGTCGAACATCAGGTTATAGGCGCGCCAGAACGAGCCAGCCTTCTGGTTCTCGGCACATTCCAGCAGTTGCCCCGTGTACAGCGAAAGCGCGCCACCCGCCGTCGGGTAAACACGGTATTCGAACTTGGCTTTCCCCGTCGCCACGTAGTCTTTCAGGAAACGGGTCACTTCCCCGTGATATTCCTGGCAGTGCGGGCAGGCGAAGTCCGCGAATTCGACAATCGTAATCGGCGCATCCGGGTCGCCCAGAATGAACGATCCGTCCGTCCCGCGCGACTGCGGTATCGCGTCCATGTTCACGTCACCGCTCTGGTTGCCCGAAAGTGCGATGGCGATCACCGCCACCACCAGCACCACGACGATCACACCGCCGACGATTAACAGGTTGCGCCGGTTTGCGGGCGCGGTTGTGCTGCGTTTTACTGCTGCTGAAGTCATAGTTAACCTTAACGTTGCTCACCCTAACAGTTGTCGCGGGTCATTGTAACGTATAGTCAAGCGCTGCTCAATGAAAGAATCGTTAGATTTCAGCGGGTTATGAATGTTTTTGTTAAGATGGTGTCAGAACCTGGTTTCATGCACCGATAAGGAACACAAATCATGCGCGCAGTCGACATTCTAGCCCGCAAGCGCGACGGCGAGGCGCTCTCCCGCGAAGAAATCGAATGGTTCGTCCTCGGCTATGCCAAAGGCACCCTGCCGGATTATCAGATGGCGGCGTTTCTCATGGCGGTCTACCTGCGCGGCATGACGCGCCAGGAAACGGTTGACCTCACGCTGGCGATGGCGGCATCCGGCGAAACGCTCGACCTCTCTGACATCAACGATTACTGGGTGGACAAGCACTCGTCCGGCGGCGTGGGCGACAAAACCTCGCTCGTCGTCCTGCCGCTCGTCGCCGCCTGCGGCGTGCCTGTCGCCAAAATGAGCGGGCGCGGCTTGGGTTTCTCCGGCGGCACGCTCGACAAGCTCGAAGCGATAGCCGGTTTTGAGGTCAACCTCTCCGCCGACCGTTTCCGCCAGCTTGCCCGCGAAAACGGCTTGGTGCTGGCGGGGCAGTCCGTCGCCCTCGCGCCTGCCGACGGCAAAATGTACGCCCTGCGCGACGTGACCGCC
>JADLHH010000152.1 GCA_020848855.1 Anaerolineae bacterium
CTTCGACCTGACCTTCAGCACGCCATATGGTATCTTCGTCGCCGCGCTCAACTCCTGGATTCCTTACTACGACTTCATGATCAAGCCTGCGCACTACCTGAAGCAGTTCCATGCCAAGTACGCGACTCAGGATGATCTCGCCAAGCTGCTGGAAGAAAACAGCCAGACAAGCTGGGTGCAGCTTCTGAATTCCAAAGACGTCGCTCACTGGAGCGTCGGAGAAGCCAGTGCGCTGGGAATGCCGGTGCTGAACGCGTGGGTGCTGACCGAGGTCAACGAGAACCAGCGCGTGTACGAACGCAACCCGTATTTCTGGCACGTGGATTCGGACGGTCGGCAGCTTCCGTACATCGACCGGATCGTCAACAACATTTCGGTGGATACCAATGCCCAGACGAACGCGATTCTGGCGGGGCAGGTGACGCTGGCGTCGGGTGGTGAACTCGCGCTCAACAACATGCCGGTTTACGTCCAGAACGCCGAACGCAATGGAACGCAGGTCTTCACCACCGGCTCGTTCAACAACGCGCTGCTGCTGTTCCTGAATCACGACTACCAGTACGATGTCGAGAACAGTGGGTGGCAGCAGTTGATTGCCGACCCGGATCGCCGTTTTGGTCAGGCGGTTACCGCGGCGATGAACCCCGACGACATCAACCAGTCGGTTTATTTCGGGCTGTTTGGTACGCCTGATTCGCACTATCACTATAATGACGCCGCCCTTGCCAACCAACTGCTCGACGAACTGGGCATGGATCAGCGTGGGGACGACGGTTATCGCCTGGGTCCCGATGGTCAGTCGTTCATCTTCCGCATCACGCACGCGGCGAATTCGCCGGACTTCGACCCGGTTGCCGAACTGCTCAAGCAGCAGTTGGACGCGGTCGGACTCCACACCGAGATTGAGCGCATCGACGGCGCGCTGTTCGACCAGCGCAAAGCCGCCAACGAGATCATGGCGTCGATGATGTGGAACGACGGTCCCGCGTGGGCGGGCGGCATCTCGCGCGACTATCAGCCGTCGAGCAAGGGGCCGTGGTCGCCCATGACCTGGCTGTACGTTACCAGCGGTGGGACTCAGGGACGCCAGCCGCCGGCTTACCTGCAGGAATTCTACGATCTGGACGGCTCGCGTCAGGAATTCCCACCGCAGTCGCCCGAAGGTCAGGCGATCTACGATGATCTGCTGAACTGGTTCGCCGAGAACTACGTGTTTATCCCCACCACAGGCGCGAAAGTTTCTGCGAACGTGGTCGATGCCCGTCTGCGCAATGTGCCGAACGAAGGCGCGCCGGTCGAGCTAGACACGTACATCAACGCCGAAGGCATGTGGTTCGCATCCGAATAAGCGCAAACCCGCAGAAAGCTGCACAATGGGCGCTCGGAATCGTTCGGGCGCCCCGAACTAGTATTTAAGGAAGAGCGCGATGAAGCAGTTTATTCTCCAGCGAGCGGTTATCCTGATCCCGTTTCTGTTTCTGGTCTCGGTGATGTCGTTCGTCATCATCCAGCTTCCCCCCGGCGACTACGTGGACAGCTACATCCGCAACCTTCAGCTTCAGGGCGGAACGGTTAATGAGGCACAGAAAGCCGACCTTGAAGCGCAGTACGGGCTGGATAAGTCGCTGCCGGAGCAGTACGTAATCTGGATTGGCAACATCATTCTGCGCGGCGACTTCGGCAATTCCTTCCGCTATCAGCAGCCGGTTGAACAAATTCTGGCGGAACGGGTGCCGCGCACGATCGCCATCTCGCTGGCTTCAATCGTGCTGACCTGGGTGATCGCTGTCCCCCTGGGGATTATTTCTGCGCTCAAACAGTATTCGGTCTGGGATTATCTGGTTGCCTTCATCAGCTTTGTCGGGCTTTCGGTTCCGGCTTTTCTATTCGCCCTCGTCCTGATGTATTTCGTCTACTCCCAAACCGGCTGGTTTGTGACCGGCTTGTTCTCCCCGGAATATCGCACCGCGCCCTGGTCGCTTGAAAAGGTGATCGATCTGCTGAAGAATATCTGGCTGCCGCTGCTCGTCCTGCCGATTGTCAGCACCGGCGGCATCATCCGCGTGCTGCGCGCCTCGCTGCTTGACGAGCTTCGCAAGCAGTATGTCACGACCGCGCGAGCGAAAGGCTTGCCGGAACGCCTGCTGATTCTGCGCTACCCGGTGCGCATCGCCGTCAACCCGCTCATCAGCACCATCGGCTGGATGCTGCCGGCGGTTGTGGGCGGCGAAGTCGTGGTCGCCAAGGTGCTCAACCTGCCGACGACCGGTCCCGTACTGCTGGAAGCCATTCAATCGCAGGACATGTACCTGGCGGGCGCGCTGGTGATGATCCTCAGTACGCTTACTATCTTCGGCACGCTGGTCTCGGATATCCTTCTCGCCGTGTTCGACCCGCGTATCCGTTACAACTGAGCCGCCTGAAGGAGCCGTAAGATGAGCCTGAATCCAACCCAAACCACTCCTTCAGACCAGAGCAGCGCATCGGCAGACCACTACGTGAATCGTCGGGGCGAGGAGCTGCGCCGGCGGTACGCGGGCACACGGGCGCGCCGACGCCGGGCTGCCGAAAAGCTGGATGAGGCGTCGCAGTATCAACTGATGGTCGCCAAGTTTCGCAAGCACCGGGTGGCGACGATCAGCTTCTTCGTGCTGGCGCTGCTGTACCTGATGGCGATTTTCGCGGAGTTTGTCGCACCATACGAACCGCTTCAGCGTTTTGACAGCCAGATTTTCGCCAGCCCAACGGTGATCCACATTACCGACGCCAACGGCAGTCTGACGCTGCCGTTCGTCTATAAGACACAGAGCAAGGTCGACCTCAAGACCTTCGCCTATCAAACGACGGTGGTCGACGAAACGACCCAATACCCCATTCGGCTGTTTGTCCCAAGCGAACCATACAAGTTGGCTGGCTTCATCCCCATGAACGTCCGGCTGTTCGGGGCGGAAGGCGGGCAGCCGATCTTCCTGCTCGGCGCGGATAACCTGGGACGCGACCTGTTCTCGCGCATCGTCTACGCTTCGCGGGTGTCGCTGTTCGTCGGCTTGGTCGGCGTATTCATCAGCTTCGTGCTCGGCATCACGCTGGGGGGCATCTCCGGTTTTATGGGCGGCGCGGTGGACATCGTCATCCAGCGGCTGGTCGAGTTCATCCTCAGCATCCCGCAGATTCCGCTGTGGATGGCGCTCTCGGCGGCGATTCCGCAGGAATGGACGGGCATCCAGACCTTTTTCGCCATCACCGTCATCCTGTCACTGGTCGGCTGGACGGGGCTTGCCCGCGTGGTGCGCGGCAAGATTATTTCCCTGCGCGAAGAAGACTACGTGACTGCCGCGCGGATTTCGTCCGCCAGCAACATGTCGATCATCTTCCGCCACCTGCTGCCCGGCTTCACCAGCTATCTGATCGTGCATATCACGCTGGCAATTCCGGGCATGATTCTGGGCGAAACGACGCTCAGTTTTCTGGGATTAGGCATCAACCCGCCGGATATTAGCTGGGGGGCGCTGCTCCAGCAGGCACAGGACGTTACCGTCGTATCGAATTATCCCTGGCTGCTCGCGCCCGTCCTGTTCGTGATGCTGGCGGTCATCCTGTTCAATTTTATCGGCGATGGTTTGCGCGACGCGGCGGACCCTTACACCCGCTGAGCGGGTACACGGAAAGCGAAACATGAACTTCTTCTACAAACCCCAGCCCGGCATTATTGGCGACTGCATCCCCTACTATTACGACGGGCGCTATCACGTCTTTTTCCTGCGGAACTACCGCGACATCGACTCGTACGGGCAGGGCAGCCCCTGGCACCACGTCTCGACGACCGACTTCGTCCACTTCGCGGATCACGGCGAGGCGCTGAGCAAGGGCAGCATCGCCGAGCAGGATTTAGGCGTCGCGACCGGCTGTGTTTTTACCGACGATGCGGGCAAGCATCACATCTTCTACACGGGCATCAACCATTACTTTCGCAGCGACACGCAGCGTGAGCAGGTGCTGCTCCACGCCACCAGCGACGACCTGATCCACTGGACGAAACACCCTGAATGGACGTGCAGCGCCGACGAAGCGATTTACGAGCGCCACGACTGGCGCGATCCATTTGTCTTCAGGCACCCGCAAACCGGGCGCTATAACATGATCCTCGCGGCGCGTACCAAAGCGGGGTCGATGCACCGGCGCGGCTGTACAGGGCTGCTGACCAGCGACGACCTTGCAAACTGGACGGTCGAGCAGCCGTTTTACGCCCCGGCGCGCTATCACGGGCACGAATGCCCCGACTGGTTCCAGATCGGCGGCTGGTATTATCTGGTATTTTCGGAATACACGACGCACACTGTCACGCGCTACGTGATGAGCCAGTCGCCGGACGGTCCGTGGATCGCCCCCGCCAACGACCAGTTCGATAACCGCGCCTTCTACGCCGCCAAAACCGCCTCGGACGGCGAGCGTCGCTTCCTGTTCGGCTGGAATCCCAGCAAGCTGGGCGACGTGGACAACGGCGAGTGGCAGTGGGGCGGCTGCCTGACCGTGCATGAAGTCGTCCAGCAGCCGGATGGCACGCTGGCTGTCCGTTTGCCGCTGGAAGCCGACTCCGCATTTGTCGATCCCGAACCGGTGCCGCTGAACCTCGCGGATGCGTGGACGGGAAGCGGCGCGGCATACCGCGCGGAATCGCCCTACGGCTACAGCCTGGCGCTCAGCCGCGACAAGATGCCGGAAACCTATCTGCTGGAAGGCGAACTGCGTTTCGAAAGCGACGCCGGAACCGCCGGAATCATTCTGCGGGCGGACGAAAACTGCGATACCGGCTACTTCCTGCGCTTCAACCCGGCGGGGCAGCGGCTGGAATTCGGCAAGGTGGGCGGGTATCGCTCGTGGTACGTTGACCACATGCCGGAACTGGATCGCCCGCTGGCGATACGGGCGGGCGAGGCGCTGCGCTTCGAGGTCATCGTAGACAAGACGGCGGTGGTCGCCTACGTCAACGACGAGGTGGCGCTCAGCGGCAGAATGTACGCGAATCCTTTGGGGCGCTGCGGCTTGTACGCGGACGGCGCAAGCGCGACGGTATCCGGCTGGGCGGTTCGCACGCTGGCGCGCTGACGATGGTCAGTTGAATTCTGGAACAGGGAAATGAGAGCATCCATGCATCTACTCATGGTGATCACGCTGGCGGGGCTGCTGGCGCTGCTGCTGAGCGCGGGCGTTCGGGCAACGGCGCAAACGACCGACTACAGCGAAATCTTCCGCCCGCAGTACCATTTTTCTGCGAAAAGTGGCTGGCTCGGCGACCCCGACGGGATGATCCGCTACGACGACGTGTATCATGTTTTCTGGTGGGGGCACGCCGAATCACCTGATCTCGTTCACTGGGACGAGCGCCCTTACCCGATGGTCGGCGACGATGGCTCGTTCGTCTATTTCTCCGGCTCGGTGGTAGTGGACGAGAACAACACGTCCGGCTTCCGGCGCGGGGATTCATCCCCCATGGTCGCCGTCTACACTATCCATGACAAGGCAACCGGCGAAGAAACACAGGGCTTGTCGATCAGCCACGACGCGACCCGCTTCGATTTCTACGATGGCAACCCGGTGCTCGACTCGGACGATCCGGCGTTTCGCGACCCACAGGTGTGGTTCGACGAAGCCAATCAGCGCTGGCTGATGGTGATCGCCCTGCCGGAAAAGCGCGCGGTCAGCTTTTACGCATCGCCTGATCTGAAAGCGTGGGAGCATCTGAGCGACTTCGGACCGGTTGGCGCGCGCTCGCAGTTGTGGGAAGTGCCCGACCTGTTCCAACTGCCCATTGACGGCGACCCGAACAATACCAGGTGGGTACTGCTGTGCGGCATGGGGCCCAATACCGAGCAGTATTTCATCGGTGACTTCGACGGCACTC
>JADLHH010000153.1 GCA_020848855.1 Anaerolineae bacterium
ACCCGCGCCATGTCGGTCGGCGGCTCGCCGGCGGACTGCATCGCGCTGGCGGCGCTCGGCATGGTCGACTGGCCCCCTGCGCTGGTCGTGTCCGGTATCAACCGGGGACCGAACATGGGGCAGGATATCACCTACAGCGGCACGGTGACGGCGGCGCTCGAAGCGGCGATTCAGGGCGTCCCGGCGCTCGCCGTCTCGCTGGCGAACAATACCGCCAGCCGCGTCGAGGATTATCAGGAAGCCGCGCGCATCGCGGTTGCCGTCGCCAAGCGCGTGATCGTCAAGCGACTGCCGCCGCTGACGATCCTCAATCTCAATGTCCCAGCCGTCGAACCCGTGAAGGGGATTCGCCTGACCCGGCAGGGTGTGCGCATCTATCAGGACGAACTGGAAGTCAGCAACAGCGTCTACCGGATCGTCGGACCGCCGCCGACCGGGCAGTTTCAGGAAGAAGGAACCGACGTGTGGGCGCTTCACAACGACTTCGCCAGCCTGACGCCGATCCACCTCGACATGACGGCGCATCGCTTCTTCGCCGACCTCGCCGCGTGGGACATCACGGTGTAAGCGGTGGACGCCGTCGCCGTGCTGGAACGCGCGCTTCAGGAACAGGGAATCGCGGAATTACCGCGCGTACCGCGTCACAGAATCCTCACACACGATATCGGTTACGCCACAGATGATACCGGGCTGGCGCTGCGGGGCTGCGGCTGGACGGCGCTGCCCGATGCGCTGTGGGAGATGAGCGATCTGACACTGCTGGCGCTCGGCGAAGATCCGCTGACCAGCATTTCGGAGCGGCTCGGCGATCTCCAATGGCTGAGTTACCTGTACATTTACAACACCGACGTGACGGCGCTGCCCGACTCGATTGGCAGCCTGCGCAATCTGAGCGTGCTCGATCTGGGGCACAACCGGCTGACCGCTGTGCCGGACTCGCTCGGCAATCTGCTGGAGCTGACATTCCTCTACCTGACCGACAACCAGATTACGGCGCTGCCCGATTCGCTGTTCGCGGGTCTGCCCAGCCTCGTCTACCTCAACGTCGGCGATAACCAACTGACGGCGGTGCCGGAAAGCGTCGGCAGTCTGACGGCGCTCGAAGAACTACGCACCGACAACAACCGGCTGGCGGCGCTGCCGGATGCGATTGGCAGGCTGGCGAAGCTGAAGGAACTCCATGCACGCAACAATCAACTCGCAGCGCTGCCGGATGCGATTGGCGAATTGGGCAGCCTGCGGCGGCTGTATTTGCAGGGCAATCAACTGACCGCCCTGCCGGAATCGCTGGGAAAGCTGGCACATCTGACCGAACTCGACCTGCGCAACAACCAACTGACCGAACTTCCCGATTCCATCGGCGACCTGACCCGCCTCGCCTACCTCGACCTGCGCGGCAATCGCCTGACAGAACTGCCGGACAGCCTCGGCGACCTGCCCCACCTCGAAAAGCTGGATTTGCGCTGGAATCCGCTGGAATTCCTGCCGGGGTGGATATGTTCGCTTCAGGCGCGTGGATGCTCGGTCTATACGTGACCCCACGTGCCGATGGCGCACGTAACCGCCAACGGGTTACACCTATCACTGGCGCGAACATGAAGCTTTGCCTTACAGTGAGACTAGCTACACGCAGAGCGCAGCGAGTTCGTCTTGCGTAAGGAGTGAACATGCCACCCACACTTGCCGAGAAGGTCGAAGATTTTCTGTCCCATAACCGGATCGCCGTCGCCGGGGTTTCGCGCGATGGCAAGGCAACCGGAAACGCCATTTACAAGCGGTTCAAGGAACGCGGCTACGAGGTGTTCGCCGTCAACCCCAACGCCGACGAGATCGACGGTGAGCGCTGCTATCGCAGCCTGAAGGCGATCCCCGGCGGCGTCGACGGCGTGATCGTCGTCACCCGCCCGGAAGCCACCGAGCAGGTGGTGCGCGACTGCGCCGACGCGGGCATCCAGCAGGTGTGGATGCACGAAGCGTTTCACGGCGGTCGCAGCGTTTCGCAGTCGGCGGTCGAATTCTGCCAGCAGCACAACATCACGGTGATCGCCGGGGCGTGCCCGCTCATGTTCGGCAAGCCGTCGGACGGCTTCCACCGACTGTTCAGGCGCTGGATTCAACTGACGGGGAAACTGCCCGCCTAGCGCAGCATCACATACATAGTAGGGGCGCAGCGTGCTGCGCCCAAAAGTCGGTCAGAACGGACGCGACCGTTTTGTGATTCCCGACAAATGTCTGCGTTAGGGTATGCGTAGGGGCGATCTGGCAGGTCGCCCCTACACGTGATTGATTTGCATTAAGGCGAGAACAGCTTCCACAGCCGGTCGGTCAGCCAGCGCGTGCGCATCACCACATACAGGATGACCACCGTCACCAGGAACACGACCAGCACGACGCCCCACTGCGCGTTGGTCGGCGGCGTGAATTCCAACCAGCGCAAGGCGATATACGGTCCGACCAGCGACGGGATACCCAGCGCCCAGCCGAGCAGGAACACGCGAAAATTCCCCCGGATCGTGCGCGGCTCCAGCAGGCGGATGCCGTGTATGTGCCACAGGCAGATCATTCCAAACAGCGTGATGAACAGCATGACGGTGCTGCGCGCCTGCGCCAAGCCTCGGTCGCTGGTGAGGTAGGCGAAAGCGTAGACCGCCGCCATCGCCGCCGCGCCGATCAAGCCGGCAGTCACCGAGAAGTCGAGCACGTCGCGGCGGAAAGTGGCCATCTGCGCCGGCTTGATCAACCGGAAGGCGATCAGCGTCGCCGGGACGTTGATCACCCAGAACGTCACCCAGCTAATGTGGATCGGGTTGAGCGGGAACGGCATCAGCATCAGCCCGGTGAACAGGAAAAACAGCAGGCTGTAGAAATTCTTGACCAGGAAAATCTTAGTCGTGCCGAAAATCGTCTGGGTGATGCGCCGCCCCTCGCTGAACGCCAGCGGCAGCGTCGTCAAGGCATTGTTGAGCAGCACGATGTCGGCGATATCCTTGGCGATCTGCGCGCCATCGTTCATGGCGACGGCGAGATGCGCCTCCTTGAGCGCCGGCACGTCGTTCACACCGTCGCCGACCATCGCCACATAGTGCCCGCGCCGCTTGAGCGCGCGGATCAGCTTACGCTTGGTATCCGGCTCGATGCGAGCAAAGACATGCCCGGTGTCGGCGGCGTGTTCCAGTTCGTCGTCGGACATGGCTTCGAGCTGGTCGCCGGTGTACGCACCGCTGACATCCATCCCGGCTTGCTGGGCGATCTCGCGCACCGTTTCGAGGTTATCGCCGGAAATCACTTTCAACGCGACATCCTGCCGCTCGAACGAACTGAGCGTCGCCTGAATATTCTCGCGGATTTCGTCGCTCAAGATGATCAGCGCCAGCGAGTCGCGGTGGGGGTCGAGCTTGCCATCCTGGATCGCCGCCGTCGAGCGCGACAGCGCCAGCACGCGCAGCCCCTGTGCCGCGAGTGTTTCCGCCCGCTGAATGGCGTCCTGATCTTCCGGGCACAGCACGCGCTCCGGCGCGCCCATGATCAGCGTTTCCTGCGGCAGCACGATTGCGCCCCACTTGCGTGCCGACGTGAACGGCACTTCGCTGGTCTTGACTACCGCCGGGAGCGCCGGCTGCTCTTCCTTGTCGCCATTCAGGTAGTCGGCGACCGCCGCCGCCGTGCGGTTGAGGTGCGACAGATTGCCGGTGTACAGCCGCAGCCGCTCATCGACCTCGCCTTCCGAGAGCCTGCCTACCGGTACGATCTCGGTCACACGCAGGACGTTGCGGGTCAGCGTGCCGGTTTTGTCGAAGCACAGGGTGGTCACGTTCGCCAGCGATTCGACGGCATTGACGCGCTGCACCAGCGTCTGCTTGCGGCTGATGTTGATCGCGCCGATGGTCAGCGACAGAATCGCCGTCAGCACCAAGCCCTGCGGCACGATACTGGCGACGAACACGACGGCGTCGCGGAAAACATTCAGCGTGATGATGGTATTGTGCTGGATATAGCCGGCGATGAAGATCATCGGCGTGCAGATCGCCATGATCACTACCGAAAGCTGCACCAGATACGAGATGCGCTGCTGGGTCGGCGTGAGGACATGCTTGTACTGCTTGGCGACATCCGACAGGCGGTTGATGGCGCTCGCCTTGCCGACAGTCGTCGCCACCATTACGCCGCTGCCAGCGACGCAGAACGACCCCGAATAGATCGGGTCGCCCTCGTTCTTCATCACGGCGTCGGATTCGCCGGGAAGCTGCGATTCGTCGATTTCGAGCGCGTCGCCGCTCAGAAGTTTACCGTCAACCACGATTTTGTCGCCCGGCTCCAGCGGCAGCACATCATCCTTGACGATCTCGCTGATCGAGATGACCTTCTGCGCGCCATCGCGCCAGACCCGCACGTCGCTGAGGGCGAGCATCGCCAGCGCATCGAGCTTGCGCTTGGCGAAAATCTCCTGAAGCATTCCCATGAACGTATTGGTGACGACGCTGAAGCCGGCGAAGAACGCCGTCGAATAGTCACGGAACCAGAGCACCGTGAGCAGCAGCGCCGCGAAGACGATGTTGAACAGGTTGAGCAGGTTATCGCGGACAATTTCCCAGTACGTGCGACCGACGCGCGACCGATAGTGATTGCTCTCGCCGCGCGCCACCCGCTCGGCGACCTGCGCGGACGTTAACCCGGTGGATTGGGGGGAAAGCTGCGCCAATCGAGATCCCTCCGAGGTGGCTACTCGCCCTATTGTACAGGGAAACCCGTTCGACTGACACCGAATAGACGTGAGATTTGCAGCCCCAGCCGAGCCTTGACGCCCGTTTTTTCGCTTTGGTATAATGCGGCTGTGTAAGGAAATGGCTCCGTAGCTCAATGGTAGAGCAGTTGACTCTTAATCAATTGGTTGAGGGTTCGAGTCCCCCCGGAGTCACCTACAATGAAAGCCCGGCATCCAGCCGGGTTTTTTGTTGCGAGTTGGCAAACACCCATCCGCCGCATCCAACGAGTTCAGACATAAGCATACAGAATTTACGGTATTTAGCTCAGCTTTGACGTACAATGCATATCAATACTTGCATTAGTAACCAACGTACACTGCCGGACGATGGTTTGCACGCATAAACGACGGACGTTGATTCGTTGTTGTCGCGTCACGCAACACCAGAGCAGGCTGGCAAATTACTTTATGTCGAAAGGGGAAACATATCATGCAGAAGCAGAACTACATATCACCCGACCTGATCGTATTTGGTACCGTCGAAACAATTACCAAAGTCCCGAACCCACGGGGAAATGCCTACGGTCATAGCTGCGGCAATGGCAACGTCTCCGGACCCAGCGACTGCGGCAAAAATATCCAGACACACGACGATAAAGGACTGGGCATTTTCAAGAACGACCATTGATTTGCGTTCGCACGAAGAAGGTATGTACATCTACAGTGCGTACGGTTTAGGCATCCAGTCTGAACTCGAACTTCCGGAGCTGGTAGCCGGAACCGACACGAATGGAACTGTCACCATCCACTTTGGGAAGGTCGAACCACTGCCTGCCGAAGTGGATAGTCAGTTCCATTCTTTTTGGGCAACCCCCAATGAGACCTGTCTCTGTTTCCAAGGGAATGGGGCATATCTCGTTCGCAATGGCAGTGAAATCATTATTCAGCCGTTCTCGAATGTAGACGAACGAGTGATCCGGCTGTCGGTTCTCGGTCCTGCCCTCTCAATGCTGCTCCACCAACGGGGATTGCTCGTCCTGCATGGAAGTGCGATTGTCATCAACGGACAGGCTGTTTCGTTCTTAGGCAGTTCAGGTGACGGCAAATCGACGATGGCTGGCGTACTGAACCGGCGCGGTCATCCGTTGGTTGCCGACGATCTTTCGGTTGTGGATTTTGATCCTAATGGCAATCCACTTTTGCTCCCGGGTTTCCCACAACTCAAATTGTGGCCCGAGGCAGTGACATCGCTGGGTGATGACCTGGACAGCCTCGCCCGTCTGCATCCTGCTATGGAAAAGCGTGCTCGTCATATTGAGCAGGATGACTTCTCCCCGAATCTGGTTCCCCTTCGTCGCTTATACGTGCTTCACGACGCTGACTCACTGAGCATCGAGCCGGTACAATCACAACAGGCATTCATCGAACTAGTGCGGCATTCGCACGATGCTTTACTGCTGCGCCAAACGAACTCTGCTTTACACCACTTCAGGCAGTGTTCTCAACTTGTCAGCAGAATTCAGTTGTGCTACCTGAAGCGCCCCCGATCGCTAGCAGCATTAACGGATGTCGCACGTCTCATTGAAGACAACCTCGCGTTAACGAATACCGCTCCATAGCTCACTGGTCAATCTTTGGCGGACTCCAATGACATGCCCTTGATGGGCAACAGGAAAATTTACAGTATTTAGGTGGGCATCGAAGTACAATCCTCTGTCAATGTTTGCATTACCAGGAGTAATACTATTCCTGTTATCCAGCACCGGGAGATGCGGGGTCTCGAAATCCAGCTTTCGCGCCCTCGTGCAGCAAACAGATAGCAGAGCAAGCAGATACAGATGCAAAAGCGTGCCGGTAGCACGGCAGCTTGCGCGCAGCAGGAGGATCGATGCTTCACAGCACGAGAGTCATGGCGACAAATCAGCAGGTCGCTGCCGACATGATGGGCGAGGCGGTGATTCTCAACACGGATTCCGGCATCTACTTCGGTCTGAACGGGGTTGGCACGCGCATCTGGGAGTTGGTTCAGCAGCCGATCACTGTGCAAGCTGTCCAACAGACCATCCTGGATGAGTACGAGGTCGATGCTGAGCGCTGCGAGCAGGATGTTCACCGGCTGTTGGGCAAGCTGCTGGATGCCGGGCTGGTCGAGGTCGTCAATGCGGAAAGTCGCTAAGTTCATTCGCTACCCGCTGGCAGACAAGCTTCTGCTGGTCAAAACAACGCTGTGGATTGCAGGCGTATGGGCTGCACTGAACCTGTTCCGCTTTCAGATGGTGCAAGCATTCCTCGTTCGAATGGGCAAACCCGCCCGTGAGAGACCGCCCGACACCGATGTGCCGAACGTCCAGCGAATTATCTGGGCAGTGAACGTGTCGAGCCACTACCTGCTGCGCGAGCGCCCGTGCCTGACCCGAGCGCTGGTCGCCCGGATGCTCCTCGCGCGCGTGGGATACCAGACCACCCTGCGAATCGGCGTCGCCCACAGCCCCAGCCGGGTACTTGAAGCTCATGCCTGGCTGGAGCGAAACGGCGAAATCGTCGTCGGGAATCTACATGACCTGGGGCGGTTTACACCACTGCCGCCTGTCGAAATCACCCGTCGGAAACTCAAGACTTCCTGATCATCGACCGCAGCCTGACGCAAACGAGGAGGGTGATGCAACAACGACAAGGCTATTCGCCAAAGACTCTGTCTCACTCGCAGCGACACTATCATGCATCCATTCGAGGGGGCAACACCATGCACAAACAAGTTTACGAAACACCCGATTTGATCGTTTTCGGCAATATTGAAGCCATTACGGCGGGGGGTAGCTGCTTCAGTAGGTGTAATGATGGCTCAGGTGTGGACAAGCCGCATTACGATGACGATAAGGACAAAGATACATACAAGTGGGACTGGAACTGGGGTCATTGGGGCAATTGGGGCAATCGCGGACACCGGTAATACAGGGTTTCACGCTACCTCGCAACGCCTCGTGAGCGTGGTTGTTTCCAACCACCCACAAGTGAGGGCGGATGTATCGTTATACGGCTTACGGGCTTCACATCCAATCCGCTCTGGCGATGCCAGAGCTTCTCGCCGCCGACCAGACCGAACCGGACGTTACGATCCGCTACGGCAGCCTGGGACTGGAGATACCGCCTAAATCCGGCTACATCACCTATCTCCAGGCTGCCCCACAGGAAGTCTGCCTAACGTGGGGAAGCGTCGCTAACCTGCTGGTCAGGGATGGCAACGACATCACTATCGACCCGCAGCCCGGCGCAGACGAGCGGTCGCTCCGCCTGTTCGCGCTGGGAGCGGGTATGGGCGTGCTGCTGCACCAGCGGCGAAAGCTGATCCTGCACGCTAGCGCGGTGGCGATCGATGGTCGGATCGCGGTGTTCACCGGGAACAGCGGCTGGGGGAAATCGACCACAGCGGCGGCATTTCATGCGTGCGGGCATCGGATGATGGCGGACGATCTGGTCGTCGTCGAGATGCAGGACGATCAGCCGGTGGTCGTGCCCGGTTATCCGCAGTTGAAGCTGTGGCCCGAATCGGTCGAAGCGCTGGGCGCTGACCCGAACACGCTGCCACAGGTACGCCGCGAAGTCGACAAGCGCGCTCAGGCGACGCGCGACCAGTTCGCGGATTCTCCCCTGCCGCTGGGCGCGATCTATGTTCTGGATGGCGGAGATGAACTCCGCATCGACCCGCTGCCGCCCAAAGAAGCGCTGATGGCGCTGATTCGCAACCTGTTCATCGTCGGCTTCGGCTCCGAGTATTCGCGGGCGACGCAGGATCACACGTCGTTCCCGCAGTGCGCCGAACTAGCCAAGCGCGTCCCCGTGCGGCTGCTGCGCCGCCAGGTCGATCTCACAGCGCTGCCCCGGCTGGTAGAATTGGTCGAAGACGACTTCAGACAAGCACAGCCGGTTACAAGTCTATATGGGGTTTAGAACCGTCCTCAAATCACGCATCGATAATCTGGGCAGCCTGCGGCGCGCCGTCAGTCTCGTCTGGGACAGCTCGCGCTCCTGGACAATCGCCAGTTTCGTCATTCTGGTGATTCAGGGTCTGCTGCCGCTCGTCTCGCTGTACATCCTCAAGCTGATGCTCGACGCGGTCGGGGCGGCGCTGGCAGCCACCGACAAGGAAGCAGCGTTTCAGCAGGTGGTGATCGTCGTGATCATCGCCGGAGTCGTGAGCCTGCTGTCGAACCTCGTCGGCACCATCGGCGGTCTCGTCACGGCGATACAGGGGCGGCTGGTCGCCGACCACATGAGCGACATCCTGCACGCAAAATCCATCGAGATCGACCTCGACTATTACGAAAACTCGCAGTATTTCGACACGCTGCACCGCGCGCAGCAGGAAGCGCCGTATCGACCGCTGGCAATCGTCAGCAGTCTGGCGCAGATCGTACGCAGCGCGATTTCGCTGGCGGGCATCGGCGCGCTGCTGCTCACGTTTCACCCGCTGGTCGTCGTGCTGCTGGCATTAGCCGTTCTGCCCGCTATTCTGGTGCGGCTGCGCTTCGTGCAGGTGTTATACCGGCTGGAACGCCAGTACACGATCACCGAGCGGCGCTCGTGGTATTACGAGCACATGCTGATCGGGCAGGAACACGCCAAGGAAATCCGCATTTTCGACCTCGGCAAGCTGATCATGATGCGCTTCCGGGCGATTCGCAACACGCTGCGCGGCATCCGGCTGCGGATCGACATTCAGCGCTCGGTGCTGGAAGTTGTGGCGGACGCGGTCGCGCAGGTCGCCGTGTACGGCTCGTTCCTGTTCGTCGGCTACCGCACGGTGATGGGCAACCTGACACTGGGCGACCTGGTCATGTTCTATCAGGCATTCCAGCGCGGACAGGGCTTCCTGCAGTCCTTCCTGAACAGCCTGGCGAGCCTGTACGAACACAACGTCTTCATTGCGAACCTGTACGAATTTCTGGACATCCCGCGCAAGGTGATCGACCCGGACGACCCCGTCCCGCCGCCCCAGCCGCTCAGGCAGGGCATCGAGTTCCGGGATGTCCGGTTCAAGTACCCGACCAGCGAGCGCCCGGTGCTGGAAGGCGTCAACCTGACGATTCGCCCCGGCGAGGTGGTCGCGCTGGTCGGCGCGAACGGGTCGGGCAAGACGACGCTGGTCAAGCTGCTGTGCCGGCTGTACGACCCCGACGGCGGCTCGATCACGCTGGACGGCATTGACCTGCGCCGCTTCACGACCAACGCCCTGCGCCGCGAGATCAGCGTCATCTTTCAGGACTACGCCCATTACAACCTGAGCGCTGCCGAGAATATCGGCTTCGGCGACGTGACGCGCACCGACAACCGCGAAGCGATCATCGCCGCCGCGCAGCACTCGGATGCCCACGAGACGATCATGAGCCTGCCGCAGGGTTACGACACCGTGCTCGGCAAGATGCTCGAAAACGGCGAGGAACTCAGCATCGGTCAGTGGCAGAAGGTCGCGCTGGCGCGGGCTTTCCTGCGCGAATCGCAGGTAATCGTGCTGGACGAGCCGACCAGCGCGATGGACGCGAAAGCGGAAGCCGAAGTGTTCGAGAAGTTCCGCGAGCTGCTGGACGGGCGCACCGCCATCCTGATCAGCCATCGCCTGTCAACCGTGCGCATGGCGGACACGATCTACGTTCTGGACGACGGGCGCATCATCGAAAGCGGCAGCCACGACCAACTGATCGACCAGAACGGAACCTATGCCCACCTGTTCGAGACGCAGGCGCGCTACTACCGGGAGGACCACCCCGCCCGCTCCACCTGAAAACCGCAGGTGCGACAAATCTGCTATAGTCGTGGCATGGCAGCCGACCACCTGAGGACACCCCTAGGACTTTGCTGATCGACACGCTCCCCGCGCGCATCGGATCAAGCGGGCGGGCACATGCCCCGCTGGGACTCGGCGGAACGACTTTCAGCCCGACGCAGTGGAGCGGGCAGGATAACGCCGACCTGCTCGACGCCATGCGAACCTCGCTCGACGCGGGCGTCACCCATTTCGACACCGCCAGCGGCTACGGTGACGGCTATTCCGAGCGGCTGATCGGGCGCTTCCTGTCGGCTGAACCGGGGCGGCGCGAGCGGGTGTTCCTCGCTTCGAA
>JADLHH010000154.1 GCA_020848855.1 Anaerolineae bacterium
ACCGCTGGTCATAGGGCGTGGTGAAGAGCGCCTGATTTTCCAACAGTAATTTTTCGCAGCGAGCATCGATTACATCGACGCCGCGCATCCGGTCGGCTTGACAGGTATTCCTGGGCTGGCTATGATGGGCGGCGTTTTCCTTGTCGCTCTGAAGGCGAACCCGCTTGCTCGACCTGATCAAAGTCCTCATCCTCGGCATTGTCGAAGGCATCACCGAATTCCTGCCGATTTCCTCGACCGGGCATCTGATCGTGGCGACCGCGGCGCTTCAGCCGAATTTCAGCCCGGCGCTCGCCGGAACGTTTGAAATTTTCATCCAGCTTGGCGCGGTGGTGGCGGTGGTCGCTTACTATCGCTCGGAACTGTGGCGGCAGGTTGTCGCGGTGCGTGCCGACCGCGAAGTCCAGCATTTCTGGGTGACGCTGCTCATCGCCTTCGTCCCCGCCGCCGTGATCGGGCTGGCGCTGCACAGCGCTATCAAGACCTACCTGTTTTCCCCGACGACCGTCGCCATCGCGCTGATTGTCGGCGGCATCGCCTTCCTGTTCGTCGAACGTCGGCTGCAAAGCCAGCCCCAGACCACCGAAGCGCTGATGCAGGTCAGTTACCGGCAGGCGCTGATCATCGGCGTTGTGCAGATGCTGGCGCTGATTCCTGGCGCGTCGCGGTCGGCGGCGTCGATTTTCGGCGGGATGCTGGCGGGGCTGAACCGCGAGACGGCGACGCGCTTTTCATTCTACCTGGCGATCCCGACGCTGGGCTTGGCGACGATTGTCGATCTACTGCTTAGTCTTGACGGGCTGCAGGGCGGCGATCTGCTGTACCTCGCGGTCGGGACAATCGTCTCCGGCGTGGTCGCGTGGCTGGCAATCGGCTGGCTGCTGCGTTACGTCTCGCGCCACACCTTCATTCCTTTCGGCTACTACCGCATCGCTGCCGGGGTCATCATCCTGGTGCTGGCGGCTGCTTCGCTGCTCTAAACGTCAATTCGGCGTGCCGGTGTTTCATTGGGATATTTATTCACATTTGTGAAGATTTCCTGTATGTTTGCGCGTAAATTGTTCCTTTACGACTATCACAGATTATTGCCTGTATCATTAATCTGTGTGGAGCAACTCAGTCACCGAAAGTTCCAGCCACAGAGGATGAGCAGGGCGGGTGAATACGGTTCATGCAACACCGGTCGTATTGATTGCCGACGATAACGCGGATCGTCGTCGGCTGCTGCGTGCGGCGTTGGAAGCCAAGCAGCTTGCCGCTGTTGAAGCCGCAGACGCTCAAGCCTGCCTGAAAAGCTGCGAAGCCGAAAACCCGGAACTGCTGCTGCTGTCGAGTGGAATGCCGGGCGCGGTTGATCTGTGGACGACCCTGAAAACGCAGCTCAGGTTTCAGCATCTCCATTCGCTGGTGATCCTCACCACCAATGACGTTCCCACCCTGACGGCGTTCTGCGAGGCGGATGACTGCGTGCTGGACTCGCTGCCCATCCCATTGATGGCGCAGCGGGCATATGCGTTGATTCGCCAGTACAAGCTTGAACAGGGTGTCGAATTCCAGCGGGCGATTTTGTCGCAGATGGCGGACGCGGTTGTTGCTGTCGACAACGACTCGCGGGTGATCTACTGGAATCCCGAAGCCGAGCGCGTCTATGGTATTCCGGCGAGCGAAATCCTCGGCAAGCCGCTGCAGGATGCGTATCAAATCGAAGGCTTCACGCCCGACCGGCGCGAAGTCGTCGTCAACAGTGCCGCGCAGAATATGTGGCGTGAAGAGGGGGTTCACGTCAAGCGGAACGGCGAGCGAATCCCCGTCGAAGTGACGGTGCGGTCGCTGCGCGGCGAAGCCGGAATCCGGCGCGGGCACATTACCGTTATCCGCGATATCAGCGAGCGGCGCAAGATCGAAGCGGCGCTTCGGGAACAGCGTGAGCTTTCCGAAGCGCTGCGCGACACGATCTCGGCGCTGGCGCGGACGCTCGATCCGCGCGCCGTCATGCGGCTGATCCTCGAACACCTGGGGCGCGTTGTTCCCAATAAGATGGCGAACATCATGCTGCTGGAAGGCGAACAAGCCCACATCGCCTATTCACGCGGCTATCCCGAGGAAGTGCAGGCGCAGTTCGAGTCGTCCGTCATCCCGGTATACCAGGTGACGACATTTCAGCAGATGCTCGCCGACGGCAACTCGTGCTTAATCTCCGACACGTCGCTCGACCCGCGCTGGAGCGAGATGAACAACTGGCAGTGGGTCAAATCGTATCTGGGTACGCCCATTCGCGCATACGATCATGTGGTTGGCTTCCTGAATATCGATTCCGACGAGCCGAATACATTCACGCCGCTGCACGCCGAACGCCTGCGCGTGTTCGCCGACCAGGCAGCCATCGCCATCGAAAACGCCCAGCTCTACGACGCCATCTACCGCGACGCGGTGGAGATGCGTATTCTGCACAAGGCGACTGCGTTCCTGTACACCACCAACCTCATCGGCTCGGACAACCTGACGGAGTTGTGCGAACAGATCGTACGGGTTGTGGTGAGCGAGTTCGGTAAGCTGGACTGCGGTGTGATCCTGATCGGCGACGATGGTGAAACGCTGACCCGCGTTGCGCGCACCGGCGCGTTCCATGTCAACGCGGTGCAGACGCTCTACGTCAGCGGTCCGGGGCTGGTTCCGGCGGCAGTTCGGGAGCAGCAGACGATTTACGCGGCGGATGTCAATTCAGACCCGCGCTACTTTTCCAGCAACGAGGGCACCGCGTCCGAACTGGTCATCCCGCTGCGGACGAGCCAGGGCATTATCGGCGTTCTGGACTTGCAGAGCGCCGAATTCAGCGCGTTCGACGATCACGATATCCGCCTGCTCGAAGTGTTCGGCGAACGGGCGGCGACAGCGATTGAGAACGCGCGTCTCTACAACCAGATTCGCCGCTACGCCGACGAGCTTGAGGAGCGCGTTCAGGAGCGCACCGGCGAGCTGAACCGCGTCAAGGAGCGCGTCGAAGCCATTCTCAACCACAGCAGCGACGCGATTCTGCTGGTCAAACCCAATGGCGCGATCCAGCAGGGTAACCGCGCCTTCGACATGATGTTCGGTTACACCGACGACCAGGCATTTGGCGAAACGCTGACGGTGCTTGCTGCCTCGGCGTATCAGGATGCCATGATGCGCGCGCTCGAACGCCTGCTGGCGAAAGGCAACCCGGAGCGCCTGGAAATCGTGGCGACGCGCCTGAACGGGCTGACCTTCGATGCCGACGTAACGCTCTCCCCGGTGATCAGCGCGCCGGGGCAGATCACCAGCATTGTGTGCAGCCTGCGCGACATCACCATGCGCAAGCGGCTGGAACAGGAACTGCGCGAATCGCTTCAGAAGGAGCGTGAACTTAACGAGTTGAAGTCGCGGTTCATCGCGCGGGCGTCGCACGAATTCCGCACGCCGCTCGCCGTTATCCTGACGTCCAGTGACCTGCTGAAGACGTACGGCGCGCGCATGACCGAAGAACAGCGCGAAGAGAAGCTCAGCCGGCTGCAGAAGGAAGTTCGCACCATCGCCAGTATGCTCGACGACCTGCTGACGATCAGCAAGGGCGAAGAACTGAAGGAATTCAGCCCGGAACTGCTCGACCTGCAGAGCTTTGCCCGCGACGTGGTACACGAAGTCAGCGAAGGTGTGGGGGTGCAGCACCATCTGAAAATCGATTGCCAGGGAAACTGCACCAGCGTGTATGCCGACCGCAAGCTCATGCGCCGGATCATCACCAATCTGCTTTCCAACGCCGTCAAGTATTCTCCGGTTGGAAGTCAAATCGAGGTCACGATATCCTGTGACTCTTCCAGAGTGGTGATGGAAGTCGAGGATCACGGCATCGGAATTCCGCCGGAAGATCATGCCCGGCTTTTCGAAGCCTTCCATCGAGCGAAGAATGTCGACCACATTTCGGGGACGGGGCTGGGACTCGCCATCGTCAAGCAGGCAGTCGAACTGCACGGTGGTATGGTGTCGTTCACCAGTCAGGTCGGCAAAGGTACGGTATTCACGGTGGTTTTACCTAATCTGGCAGTGAAAGAAAAACTCCCATGAAGAAAATCCTCGTCGTGGAAGATGCGCATTCACTCCGAAAAGACATCCTGGAAATGCTGGGATTCGAAGGGTTCGAGGCAGTTGGCGCGGAAAATGGCTTGATCGGTGTCGAACGCGCCCGCGAACACCTGCCCGACCTCATCATCTGCGACATCATGATGCCGGAGATGGACGGCTTCGCCGTGCTGGAAGAACTGCGCAAAGACCCGACAACCACGACTATTCCGTTCATTTTCCTCACGGCGCGCACCGACCGCATGGATATGCGCCAGGGCATGGAACTGGGCGCTGACGACTTTCTGACCAAGCCGTTCCATGCGCTCGAACTGCTGAAAGCCGTGCGTACCCGCCTGCGCAAGCATGAGCTGGAGAAGGAGCTTGCCGAGCGGCGTCTGGAAGACCTGCGCGGCAACATCATGATGGCGCTGCCGCACGAGCTTCGCACGCCGCTCAACGTCATTCTTGGCTTCTCCGACCTGCTGATGACCGACTCCGAATTGATGGATACCGAGCGCATCGCCGAAATGTCGCGTCACATCAATCTGTCGGCGCTGCGGCTGTATCGGCTGATCGAGAACTTCCTCGTCTACACCCATACCGAAATCCTGACCACCGATCACCGGCAGTTGGAGTACCTGAAAAGTAATTACTCGCTCTACCCGCGTTCGACCATCGAGCACAGCGCCGAGCAGAAGGCGCAGCAGATCGAGCGCCGTGACGACCTCGAACTCGAAGTCTACGACACCGAAGCCGTCGCAATCGGTGAAGACTACCTGCGCAAGATCGTCGAGGAACTGGTCGACAATGCGTTCAAGTTCTCGGTTGCCGGGAAGCCGGTGTGTGTGTCCGCTTCCCCCGAACACGATGTTTACGTCCTCACCGTCACCGACGAGGGGCGCGGCATGACGCAGGAACAGATCAGCCGTGTGGGCGCATACATGCAGTTCGAGCGCCGCATCCACGAACAGCAGGGCGCAGGGCTGGGCTTGATCATCTGCAAGCGCCTCGCCGAACTGCATGGCGGCAGCATCAAGATCGAGAGTGTGCCCAACTACAAGACGATGGTTACGGTCACGCTGCCGCTGCGCGCCATCGACCTCGAAACCCAGTAAACGGCATCTCCTCCGGGACGGGCGCGCTGCCCGTTCCGTTTCTACTGACCGCTGCCTGATACCCCAACGTTTGCGTTTTTGTACGAAAAACCAACTCCAGTATAATAACCATATAAGCGGTCGCTTCGCGGCTGTCTGGAGGAGGTCAGTGAATGCAACACCATTTGACGCGCAGGTTCTGGCTTGCGGGCTGGATCGTGCTGGTATTGATATCAGCCGCCGGATGCTTTCAACCTGCCGGTGGGGGACTCGAAGCGACACTCGAATCGCAGGCGCTGCCGACCTTTACGCCGTTTCCGACTGAAACGTCGCTCCCGCCGCCAACCGAGACGCCGACCGAATTTATCCTGCCGACCGAAGCGCCGACGATTGAAGTATTCGACGTAGGGACGCAGGTCGCCATGCTTCAGGATGAACCGCTTGAGCCGATCTTCCAGACGGCGACGGCGATGTATCTCCAGGGGGTTGGGCAGCCGCTGGACGTGCCGACGCTCGACCCTATGCTCCAGCAGGCGACCAACATGGTGCGCGAGGCGACCGAAACGGCGGCGTTCCCGGCAACCCAGACCGCCGCTGCGCTCTTCGGTTTCCCGACGGCGACTTTCCTGATCCAGCCGACCAGCGGACCTATCCTGCAGGGGCAGGACTGCGTCTACGAAGTGCAGCCCGGCGACCCCAATCTCTACCGCATCGGCTTGAAATTCGGCGTGCCCTATCAGGACATCGCCGCGCGCACGAACATGGTGAACCCGAATATCATTCACGTCGGCGACCGTCTGGTCATTCCCGGGTGCGGGACGACCGGCTACGTGCCGCCGCCCACCAGCACGCCGGGCGCGGGCGTTCCCGGCGCGACTCCTCCGCCGGGTGGGGGCAGCGGGACGTATGTCGTGCAGCAGGGCGATACGCTGTTCGCGCTGTCGCTGCGCTGGGGCACGACCGTCAGCGCAATCGCGGCGATCAACGGAATTCAGAACGTCAATCTGATTTACATCGATCAGGTGTTGACGATCCCCTGACCGCAGTCACGTTTTGATTGAGACGAGAGGGGCGGGTTCGCTTGTGAAGCAAGCTGAAACCCGCCTCTGTATTTGATGCAGGAGAGATGACGGTGGAAGAAGTCACACTAAGCAGCGAGCGCATCTATTCGGGGCGCATCGTCAAGCTCGACGTGCTGGACGTGCGCCTGCCGGATGGCAAAGAGGCACGCCGCGAGATCATTCGGCATCCGGGCGCGGTGGCGATGGTGGCGCTCGACGCTGACGGGAAGGTATTGCTCGTCCGCCAGTATCGCAACGCGGCGGATCGTATCCTGCTGGAGATTCCCGCTGGCACGCTCCACCCCGACGAAGCGCCGCTCGCCTGCGCCGAGCGCGAGCTTCAGGAAGAGACGGGGTATCACCCCGGCAAGCTGGAGCCGCTCGGCGGCATCTTCGCCGCGCCGGGCTACACCACCGAATTCATCCACCTGTTTTACGCCACCGATTTAAGCGAGTCGCGGCTGGCAATGGACGACGACGAGTTCATCGAAGTCGTGCGCATGACGCTGCCCGAAGCGCTCGATAGCATCGATCAGGGCGTGATTGCCGACGGCAAAAGCGTCGCCGGTTTGCTGCGGGTGGCGCGGCTGCTCGGTATGTGAGGTTTCCGCCTCGCGCACCGGTGGATCGCCCCTTGTGACGGGATATTCGGGCATGATATAATGCCAGCCTCATTTGTAAATGGGTGAAAGGTGCGCCTGCCGGCGTGCTTTTTTGGAGGCAAGCGTGAACGAGTTGATGAAGAGTCTGGAAGCGCCGGATCGCGGTCATCCGCAGATGGGTCCCGGCGATATGGTCAAGGTGCATGTGCGCGTCGTCGAAGGCGAGCGTGAGCGTACTCAGGTGTTCCAGGGTATCGTCATTCGCCTGCGCGGCGGCGGCAACGACGCCAACTTCACCGTGCGGCGCATCGCCTCGCACGGCATCGGCGTCGAGCGCACCTTCCTGCTTCGCAGCCCGCGCGTCGAGAAGATCGAAGTGGTGCGCCGCGCCAGGGTGCGCCGCGCCCAGCTTTACTATCTGCGCGAAGTTCGTGGCAAGGCGGCACGCCTCAAGGAAAAACGCTAAATCTTGCGACCTCTTATCGGGATCACGACCGCCGACTACGAGGATCACGGGAAGCCGTACCATCGCGCTTACGCCCGCAATGCCTGGGCGATACGCGACGCGGGCGGCTTGCCCGTTTATATCCCCACCGGCATCGACGGCGACGAGCTGCGCGAACTGTACGAGCGGCTTGACGCCGTATTGCTGCCCGGTGGTCCCGATGTCGACCCGGCGTACTACGGCGAAGCCCGCCACCCCCAAACCCGCATCATCGACGACGCCCGCGACACGCTCGAACTGACGCTCGCTCGCTGGATGTATGAAGATGACCGCCCGCTGTTCGGCATTTGCCGGGGGCATCAGGTGATCAACGTCGCGTTCGGCGGCTCGCTGGTGCAGGATATCCCGTCGGAAGTGGAGACTGAGCTGGCGCACGACACGCCCGACACGCTGCCCCGCACCACCATCCGGCACGAGGTCGCGCTCGCGCCGGACAGCCGCCTGGCGTCGATCCTCGGTCGGACTCAGGTTGCCGTCAACAGCCTGCATCACCAGTCGGTCGGTCGCCCAGCGCCCGGCGTGGTCATCACCGGCTATTCGCCCGACGGCATCGTTGAAGCGCTCGAAGCGCCGGACAAGCAGTTTGTCCTGAGCGTGCAGTGGCACCCCGAAGACCTGTACGGCGACGACGAGGCGATGAAGCGCCTGTTCGCGTCGTTTGTCAAGGCTGCCCGTGAAAGCGCCGTCCGCCAGCGCACGCACTAACGGCGCGGCAATCGGCGTCCTCGATTCGGGCGTCGGCGGCTTGTCGGTGCTGCGCGAAATTCACCGCCTGCTGCCGGGCGTTCCCACTTTCTATTTTGCTGATCAGGCGCATATCCCCTACGGTCCGCGTTCCGCCGACGAGATTCGCGGCTATGTCGAATCCATCGCCGATTTTCTGATCGGGCAGGGCGCGGCGGTGATCGTCATGGCGTGCCACAGCGCCAGCGCCGCCAGCCTGACCGACCTGCGCGCCCGCAATCCGCACATCCCCATCGTCGGCATGGAACCGGCGGTCAAGCCTGCTGCCGAAGCCACCCGCAGCGGCGTGATCGGTGTGCTGACGACGCAGGCGACCGCGAACGGCGCGCTCTACAAGCGCGTAGTCGCGCGCTTCGCCGCCAACGTCCGCGTGATCACGCAGGTCGCGCCGGAACTGGTGA
>JADLHH010000155.1 GCA_020848855.1 Anaerolineae bacterium
CGTCGGCTGGATAGTGCTGGTGGGCGTGTCCGGCAGTTCGCCGAAAATGCCGTTTTCTGCGTTCGGGACGCCCGGCTCGCCGCCGTCGGTTTGCACAAGCTGGATGACCACGTAGGCGATCACCGCCAGCGCTGCGCCTGCGACCACCAGCCGGAACAGCAGCGTGAGCAGACCGCCGCCGCGCCGCCGCTTTGGCTCGCCCGACATGGACACCTGCGCGGGCGCGGGAACCTGAACAGGAGGCAGCGAGGGCGGCGTATCCGTGACCGAGCGCGGCGCGACCGGTACGGGCATGGACTGGCTGTCGCGTTTGTCCTTGCGTTTTCGGGAACCGGCGCGTCCGCTCAGGCTGCGGCTGCTGGTTTCGACCAGCGCTTCTTCGTAATACGCCACGATCCGGTCTTCGTCGAGACCGAGGAAGCGGGCGTAGTTGCGCATGAAGCCGCGCACCTGAATCGCCGCGATTTCGGGCAGGTTGAATTCACCGGCTTCGAAGGATTCGAGGATGCGGCGGCGGATGCGCAGGGCGTGCTCCGCCTCGTCCAGGGTGATCTCTTTGGCTTCGCGGGTTTCACGCAGATAGCGACCGAGCGCCTGTGCATCCATTGAGGCAACAAATCCTGAGCGATCCGGTCGGCGGCTGCGAGAGCATCACGACCGGATCGCTGAACTTGCGAGGGCTATTCGGCGGGTTGTTCGTCGCTGGCGGCTGCTTCCGGCGCTGCTTCCGGCGCAGCTTCGACCACGCTCTCGGCTTCGGCAACCGCGTCGGCGACCGGCTCCGCTTCGGCGGCTTCCGCGCCGGCGGCGCGCTGCGCCATGAAGCTGCCGAAGTCTTCTTCCCGCACGACCGTGACCAGCAGGACGGGCGAAATCTCGCTGCCCAGGCGCACCGGAACTTCGTGCGTGCCGATTTCGCGCAGCGCCGTCTGGCTGATGCGGCGGCGGTTGATGTCGATACCGGTCTTTTCGAACAGTTCCTGGGCGATTTCGCTGGTCGTCACCGAGCCGAACAGCTTGCCGGTCGGCGAGGCGCGGCGACCGAAGAACAGTTCAACGCGGTCGATCTGGCGGGCGAGTTCGTTCAGGCGATGATCGAGCGCCGCGCGGCGCGCCGCTGCCTGCGAGCGCAGGGCTTCCGCCTGGTGCAGCGCACTGGGGGTCGCCTTGCGAGCGAGGTTCTGGGGCAGCAGCCAGTTACGCGCGAAACCATCCGCGACCTGGATCACTTCACCGGCGACGCCGTGTTTGTAAACATCTGATAAGAGAATGACCTTCATCGTTGCATCCCTCATAAAAAAACGCCAGCGGCGTCTTGGGTTTCTGACCGAAGCTACCCGATTATAAAACAGTGAGAAGGGCTATGCCAAGTGTCAATCGCGCCATATAATTCCGGCTTATGACAAATCGCCTGACAGCCCACCCATTCCCAGGTCATGCGCTGGTCGCTCTGCTGCTGGCATTCTTCGCGTTTTTCATGAGCGCGTGGGTCAGCCGGGGCGTCTTCGAGCGGATGCCGCACCTCGAGGACGAGATGGCGTACCTGTATCAGGCGCGCATGTATGCCGGCGGCAACCTCGTCATCCCGTCGCCAGAGCCGCGCCGCGCCTACTGGCAGCCGTTTCTGGTTGACTACGACGGCGCGCGCTTCGGCAAGTACACGCCGGGCTGGTCGCTTCTGCTTGCTGCCGGCACGCTGATGGGGCAGGAATGGCTGATCAACGCTTTCCTTTCGACGCTGAACGTGGCGCTGGTCTACCGGCTGGGGCGCGAGGTCTTTGACCCGGATACCGGGCTGATCGCCGCGGCGCTGGTGACGTTTTCGCCGATGGCGCTGCTGCTCAACGGGACGCTGATGGGGCACACCTCGGCGCTGTTCGCGGCAACGCTGTTCCTGTACGCCTGCTGGCGCATCGAGCGCGGGCGGCGGGCGCGCACCTGGGGCGTGGTCGCCGGTGTCGCGCTCGGCTTGCTGATCATCAACCGCCCGATCACGGCAATCGCAGTCTCGCTGCCGCTGATCGTGTGGAGCGGGCTGCGGCTGGTGCGCGCGCTGGCGTGGACCCTGAGCGGCGGGCGGGATCGTGATGCGGCGGACGACCGCGAACAGGCGCTGCGGGCGATGAAAGCCAAGACGGTCGAAATCCCGCGCGTGGCGCTGCCCACGCTGCCCAAGACCGCGCCGCTCGGCAGCACGCGCCAGAGCTTCGGCACGATGCCAACCGCCCGCATGTCCGCCGTCACGCAGGCGATACGGTCGGCTGCTCCGGCTCCGACCGCGCCGTCGATGACCCCGATCAGGCGGGCGCGCGGCGCGCGCGGGTTCTTCCCCACGCTGATCCCGCTGCTCATCCTGAGCGTTTTCGCTCTGATAATCGCCGCTATCGTGCCCCTGAACAACTACCTTGCCACCGGCAGCCCGACCAAAGACCTGTACACCCTGGTGTGGAGCTACGATCAGATAGGCTTTGGGACGTGCTGCGGGCGCAGCGGGCACACGCTCGAAAAGGGCATCCGGCAGGCGCGCTACGATCTGTCGCTGACCGCCGCCGACCTGTTCGGCTGGGAGATCGGCACGCTGACGCAGCCCGACGGCACCATCAAGCCGGAAGTTCAGAATCATCTGATCAACGAGGGCAATTACTGGGAAGAAATTGGCATCAGTTGGGCGCTGCTGCCGTTCGCCATTTTTGTCGCCTATCGGCGCAAGGCGATTTTCGTGCTGCTGTGGCTGGCGGGCGCCTACGGCTGGGTGCGCTTCGCCCTCGATTTTCAGGGCGGCGCGCAGCTTCAGAACCCGTATTTTGCCTGGGTGTGGCTGATCACGGCGCTGGTCTGGCTGTATCTGCCGCTGGTATTCTGGCACGAGCGCCGCCGAAGCTGGACGTGGCTGCTGTGGAGCGCGGCGGTCGGGCTGGTGGTGATCCACATGGCGTACTGGGTTGGCTCGCAGCGCTACAGCACGCGCTACTTCTTCGAGGGCTTGACCGCCATTGCGATCATCAGCGCGCTGCCGCTGGCGTGGCTGGCGCGGCGCGTCAATCGTCCGCTGGTGTACGCGCTGCTGGCGCTGGCGCTCGCCTACGGTTTGTATTTCTACAGCACGCCGCGCATCGGCGTGCTGCGGGGCTACAACTTCATGTCGCAGGAGCAGATCGAGGCGGTACAGGCGCGGCGCGTGGGCGATCAGCCGGTGCTGGTGATCGTCAACGGCTCCGGGA
>JADLHH010000156.1 GCA_020848855.1 Anaerolineae bacterium
GACGCGCTCGATCTGGTCGTTCGCCCGGAAGATATCACGACCTTCGCCATCAACGAACAGCAGCTTGAGAAGGCGCTCCACCTCAAGCCGATGCTGCACGCCCAGATGGTCAAGCTGGTGTCCGACATCCTCAAGGACGCCGGGCTGATCGGCAACTCGTTCAGCACGCAGACCGCGCCGGAACAGTTCCAGGGCGGCGCGCCCCAGCCCAACCTGACGTACGCCAACAGCCGGGTGCGCCCGTACAACCCGCTCAAGCTCTCGGTCGATTTCAAGGACGGCGGCGCGTATCACCTGCCGGAGCGCTTCCAGAGCGAGTCGCTGCGGGTGGTGGTGATCAACACGCTCGCCGACGAAGTGGGGGATTTCCTCGAAGCGCTCAAGCGCTCGCTCGACCGCGAACATAAGCTGAAACTGGAAGTCGTGCGCGAACGCAACATGCGCGTGATCTCACAGGTGAACCTTGAGAGCGCCGTGCGCCTGCTGCAGAAGGAAAAGTCCGACCTCGTAGTGGTGTTCCTGCCGGACGAGAGCGAAACCGATGAGGACGAAGCTGTCAACGAGCGCGTCACCCGCACCCAGACCATCGGGCGCGGGCTGCCCTGCCTGCTCGTCCACGAATCGACTATCAACGACCCGTCCGCCATGACCAGCGTCGTCATGGGGCTGATCGCCCGCGTCGCCGCCGTGCCTTATCTGCTCGCCGACCCGCTGCCCTACGCCGACCGCGTCGTCGGCTTGAGCCTGATTAATCACGGTAAGCGCGAAGGCGAATACGTCACGGGCATCAGCCGAATCTTTTCCAGCGATGGCAGGCTGCTGCGTGCGGTCGTCTCCGGCGCACCTGTCGAAGGCGGCATCCCGGACGAGTTGATGGCGCGCCTGTTCCCGCGCGACCTGCTGCATAAGCAGCGCGTGGTCATCCACAGTGACGGCAGACTGCGCCGCGATGCCCAACGCGCGCTTGGCAGCATCGAGGATGAACTCGACGCCACGTTCCTGCCGGTCGAAATCTTGCGGGCGGGTGTCCCGCGCGTGTACGCGCTGAACGCCGGCAAGATCGACCCGCCGCGCTGGGGCAGCATCTTCCGCCTGAGCGATACCGAAGCCTTCGTCCAGACGACCGACGCGACCATCCAGCCGCTGCATGTCCGCGCCGAAGCGCCGTTCACCATCGATCAGGCGGTTCATTCGGTACTGCTGTTCACGCTGTTCCACTATGGGGCGTTCCGGCAGCCCAAGCTGCCGATCACCATCCACAACGCCGACCCGATCGAGCATGGCATCCTGCGCGGTGTGATGCCGTCGGAGACCGAGACGAACATCCCGTTCTGGTTGTAACCGGCAGCGCATTGGATGTTCCGTAACGCCTCGAACCTGCTCCCGACAATGATGGTGCGGCTGCGCTGTTGCCACGCTCGTCAGGAATATAGGCGACCCTACTCGCGCTCCCGATTCCTGTGGATTCCGTGAGAATGGCAAAATTCGTATATAATCGGGGAAAGGTGCAGCCTGTTCGGTTCGACGTTTAGCGGAAGGGCACGGTCATGGACAACGGATTCAACATTGTCGATTTCATGGACTTGCCCAATTTTGAGCGCTGCGTCGTGCGCCTCATCCTCCGCGAATCCGAAGTGACGTATCCTCAGCTTGTCGAAGCGATCACCGCCCTGCCCGAAAACCAGCAGCAGGAATGTGACCGGCTCGACGAAGCGCTCGACCACCTGATTGAAAGTGAGTGGATTATTCACGAAGACGACGGCGAGGAACGCCGCTACCGGGTGGCGATGCACAAGCGCAATACCAGCAGCCGGCTCGGCGAGTGGGACAGCCTGGAACTTGACGGCATCGATCGGCATCGGACGTATCACGTCGATCTGGAACCCGCAGAGACGATGCTGACCGTCAGGAGTGGCGGTAAGCGCAAGCTGCCAACACAGCTCTGGAACTGCCTGACCGATCCGGCGCCGGAGGAACGAACGGACGCAAGCGCGACGCGACGCACCGGGAGGCTGAACGCGCCGGGTGAAGATGGTTTGCCAAATATTCGGTAAGACTCCCCACTCTTAACAATGATCCTGTACAATGAAGCGCTTGAGTACCGACGTTTGCCCCTGCACGCCCGCATAGGGAGTGGCTAACTTCGTGAGTCTCGATGATGGTTGGGGCATAAGGGGTTCGGTTTGCTCCCCTCCTCGAAATCGGGGAGGGGAGGCGCGCAGCGCGGGGGTGGGGTCAGTGCGCTGACTCACCTTCCTATACACTCCCTCGTATATCGTTAATTGGCTGTAGCCGTAAAACGGGGTAACATAAACGCATTACGTTCGTAATTCTGACAACACCTCTACAGGAGAGCATTCATGTCCAAGATCATTTCCGTTCACTCTTTTAGAGGGGGTACGGGCAAATCGAATACGACTGCGAACCTGTCGGCGATCTTCGCGTCCCGCGGGCTGCGCGTCGGCGTGATCGACACGGACATCAACTCTCCCGGCATTCACGTCCTGTTCGGCTTGCACGAGGATGATATCAAGTATTCACTTAACGACTATCTGTGGGGCAAGTGCGAGATCGAGAAAGCCGCCCACGACGTGACCGCCATGCTCAACAGCGACCTTCAGGGCGGCTCCGGCGCGATCCCGCCGGGCGGCAAGGTATACCTCATTCCGTCGAGCATCAAGGTTGGCGAAATCGCTCGTATTCTGCGCGAAGGCTACGATGTCGGCTTGCTGAACGACGGCTTTCAGAACCTCGTGCGCGAACTGAACCTCGACATTCTGCTGATCGACACGCACCCCGGTCTGAACGAGGAAACGCTGCTCTCGGTTGCTATTTCCGACGCGCTGGCGATCCTCATGCGCCCTGACCAGCAGGACTATCAGGGCACGGGCGTTACGGTCGAAGTCGCCCGCAAGCTCGACGTGCCACGTATGGTGCTGATCGTCAACAAGACGCCGACCTCGCTGGATTTCAACGAAGTGGCAGCGCGCGTCGAGCAGACCTACAACTGCCCGGTCGGCGCGGTGCTGCCGCACTCGGACGAAATGATGGTGCTGGCGAGCAGCGGCGTGTTCGTGCTGCGCTTCCCGGACCATGCCATCACCCAGAAGCTGCGCCGGGTCGCCGACACGCTGCTCAGCTAAACCGACACGTCACCCATACATCGAACCCCTGTCGTCAGGGGTTTATTTTTGCCTGTTGGACGGGTCGGTCGCCCGCAGCCGGTGTACCAGTTTGAGGAACGTGGTGATCAACTCGCGCATCTCGTCTTCGTCGGACGACAGCGCCATCTCACGGATCGCCTCGTCGTATTCGCTGCGTGAGAGCAGTTCGGTCGCGTCGTACAACCGCTCCAGATAGCTGGTCGCGTAGCGGATGCGTTCGGCGAGGCTGCGCATCAGTTCGACGCCGACCAGCGGGCGCTCGTGCAGAATGCGGATGAAGTCGGCGCGCTGAAGCACCAGCACGTCCAGCGCCGTCACCGCCGATGCCGACGCCGTGCGCGACTTGTGATCCAGCAGCGAGAATTCGCCAACGACCTGCCCGGCGCCGAGCGTCCGCAGCGTGATCGGATGATCCTGCTCGTCGTTCAGGACAATGCGTACCTGCCCCGCCATAATCAGCATCATCGTTCCGCCGGGGTCGCCCTTGCGGAACAGTACGGCATTCGCCGGGTACGAGCGGCGCTGCATCGCCCCCGCCAGCGCCGAAAGTGCCCCCGAATCCACCGTCCTGAACATCGAGAAACGGCGCAGCGAATCGGGATCGATCACGATTCTGCCGCTCCGTCATGCGCCTGAACCAGCGCCGCCATCCGCGCCAGCGCGCGTTCCAGCAGCGATGGCACATCCGCCGGAATCTCGGTCAGCGGTGGCTCAGTATGTGCCGGCGGCGGCATAACCACCGGCGTAACCAGCGGCGCGGTGTACTCGCCCTGCACGATGCTGCTCAGGGTTTGCAGCGCCCTCTCGACCGCGCGGGTGGTATAGCGTGCTCGCTCTGCCAGCACCGTCAGCACGACCAGCATCACCTGTGGGCGGCTCTGGATGAACATGCGGAATACCGCGCGGCGCAGTACCAGCACCGAGAGCGCGCCATTCGCCCGCGCCCGCGCCGAACGCGGCTCGCCATCCAGCACGGCAAAGTCGCCAACCACCTCGCCTGCCCCATAGGTGCGCAGGTGTTTCTCCTGTCCGGCGTGGTCGAGCGCCAGCACGTCGATTCCGCCCGCTTCGATCAGATACATGGCGTCGCCGTCATCGCCCTTGTCGAACAACAGCGTGCCATCGGCGTACTGCGCAACTTCGACTGCGCGGCTCAGGTTTTCGAGATCCGCCAGCGAAACGTGCCGGAAAATATCGATGCGGCTCAGTCGTTCGGCGCGCGCCTGAAGCTGCTCCGGCGTGAATTTCTGCGCCAGCCCGGTCATGCGCATGAACATGTCGAACGTATGCACCATCGTCGGGTCGTCACGAGCGAACTGCCCCTGCAAATACTCCCACATATCGCGGTCGTGCGCCGGAAACACGCTCGACAGATACGCCAGCACCGAACGCCCCAGTACGGCGCGCAGGTCGCGGCTTTCCGCCTGCCGCTGGGCAATCTCAGCTTCCCACGCATCGCGCAGACGCGGGCTGACTGTGCTGGACGACAGGTTGTTCTGCAAAATGCCAATGTTCGCCTCGGTGATCAGCAGGCGGCGGATCAGGGCAACGTTGTCTTCGCCGAACGTCGCGCCTAACCCGCGCAGGATCGTCTCAATCGACGTGCCGCCCAGCCGCTGGATCGCCTGCCGCTCCCCCGCCGAAACGTCGTTGTGGATGCCCAGCGTGCGCGTGAACTGCGCCTTCTCGTGACGCAGCCCGTATAGGATTTGCAGCCCGATCAGCGCCGCCCCACCGACCCCAATCGTGATGGCGACCAGCGCCAGCGGCAGCCCGGTGAGCGTGTTCACGACGTGGTTGTAGGCGACATGGATCGCTACCGCCGCGACGATGCCCAACAGCGGCATAACCGTTCGGCGCGTGCGCCGCAGCCGCCCCAGCGAAATGCCGACTACCCCGCTCGCCATCGCGTGCATCAGCGATGTGGACAGCACGCGCACCACCGCCAGCGAGACCGACGGCGTGCCGCTGACGTAAGCGAAGTTTTCGATCATCGCAAAGCCAACGCCCACGCCGAAACCGTACACCGCGCCATCCACGAAGTAATAGAAGCTCGCCCGGCGCATACAGTAAACCAGCACCAGCGCCTTGAGGACTTCCTCGACGACCGGCGCGGTCAGGCTGGCAACCGCCGCGTCGCCCAGAGCGGCGCGCAGCCCATTGTTGACGATCACCGCTAACGGGTAAGCGCCCAGCGCGCCCCACAACCCGCAGATGACGAGCGTCCGTGTCTTCGAGGTCTTGAACAGATCAAGCGTATGGATCAGGTAAAACGCGAACGCCGGAATGATCAGCGCAATCGCGTAGGCAAGCACGTAGGCAAGCACGTTGGCAAGCAGCGCGGTCACGAATGAGCCTCTCGGTCAACCCGGAGCCGATGATCCGGGCATACGCCGAAGCGATCGACACGCGCCAATTATTCAACATACGCGGAGAGACCGCAAGCGAATGTGATACTTGGGGTCAGGTAGAACAGGCGATCAAGCCGGCGCACGTCACATCCGTCCGCAGCCGAATACCTTCCGCCTTTATGGGAGCGCTATCACTGCCGGTTGCGCCAAAAGTAGACCGCGCCGACCGCCGCCACGCCGACCAGCACCACCAGCGCCGCCGCGTCAGCAGAGCCGATTGCCGCGCCCTCAAGTCGTTCCGGGTCTTCGGGCACCGCCAGCACCAGGAGCGCCCCCAGCACCAGCACGACCGCCGCTGCCAGCGACGCCACGCGCACCAGCGGGCGCTCCAACAGCCGCAGCGTAGGCTTGACTTTGGCGCGGTTCCACTCTTCCTCAAGCCGCGCCTGCAAGCGCCGCTCGAACGCCACGCTCGGCGGGCTTTGGGGATCGATCACGGCGCATAGCTGCCGCACGACCTGATACAGTTCACGGTTCTCGCCCTGCACGCGCAGTTCCTCGCGTCCTTCAAGGAGCGCGTCGGTCGCGTCGGCGAGTTCATCATCCAGATAAGTCATCACGAAGCCTCGTCCATAGCTGTACGAGCCGCCTGAATTGCCCGGCGATAGAGCGACTTGATCGCTTCCAGCGATTGCTGCCGCTCCTCAGCGATTTCGTTGAACGTCAGACCATCAGCAAAGCGCATCAGGATTATGTCCTGATAATGCTCCGGCAGCGCGTTCAGCGCCCGCTGGATGAACAATCGCTGGTCGATTTCCTGACTGTCGAACACCGAGATCAGCCGCTCCTGCTCGCCGGTCTCCATCTCCACCTCGGACTCCGTGCCGCTGCTGCGGCGACCGCGCCGCCGGTAGAAGTCGGCAATCTGGCGGTTGACGATGGTATACAGCCAGGTATTGAACCGCGCCTCCTGCTTGTAGCTGCGCAGCGACCGCGACACCGCGATGAACACGTCCTGCGTCACGTCCTCGGCGTCTGCCAGCGGAATTTTGCTTTTCACCCGGTTATACACCTTGCTCAGATACCGGTGATAAAGGGTGAAAAAAGCATCCTTGTCGTCGGACTGTGCTTGCTTCGCCAGCATTTCATCACTCAGCGAATTCATGGTCGATAATCTTTTAGTCGGTGCTCGCGGGCATTAAGCGCCGCGCCGGATAAGAATTATTTACGAACTTCTTCACTCCAGGGTTTCCTGACGCTGCACGAGTTGTTCCAGCCGCGCCCCGATACTGTGTTCATCCGGCAGAATCCCCAGCGCGTGCGTATACAGTTCGACCGCGCGGTCGAGGTCGCCTTCCTGCTCGGCGCTTTCGGCGGCGGTCGTGACGACTTCAATCGCTTCGGGCAGCAAGCCGCACTTCACCAGATGATACGCCAGTTCAATCGGCTGGTACGGCAGTTCGCGGTGTTCGCGCCAGTAGCGCGTCGCCAGCCGGTGGAGCTTCAAACGCTGCGCCCGCGCAAGGCTTTCGTAAATCACGCGCTGGGTCAGCCCGTGCCGGAAGCGGTATTCCTGATTATCGGCAGTTTCCAGCATCTGCGTCTTCGTCAGGTCGTCTAAAATCTCGCCGAGCTTGCCGGCATCGCCGATTTCGGCGACCACCTGCAGCAGCGGCACGGTGAAGGTCTCGGTCAGCGCTGCCGCTGCCCGCAGCACCGTCTGGTTCGCCGGGCTGAAGCTGTCCAGACGACTGATCACCAGTTCGCGCACGTCGTCGGGCAGCGCCTCGACCGCCGCGTCGGACTTCAGTTCCGCGTAGCCTTCCACCTCGTCGATATAGCCGTCCTGCAGCAGTTCCCGAAGCA
>JADLHH010000157.1 GCA_020848855.1 Anaerolineae bacterium
GGTCATAGGTGTTTTGTAGGGGCAGACCTGTGTGTCTGCCCCAGCGGGCGAACACGTGGGTTCGCCCCTACAAGAGCGTTGTGAACCATTGGAAACCCTGTGTGAAATTTGATGCGATGACCCTGGACTCAGGGGGGAATTGCGAGGTTATGTTTAACGGTTTACACCGCGATCCCGGAACAGGTCGGTGAACATATAGTATAATAGAATAAGATTGGCAGGAGAGAGGCATCATGTACGACATACTAAAAGAGCAGCATCCCGGCTTCCGAGGTAATTGGCAAGACCTTGAAGCATTCATGAAATTGACAACATCGCCTATTCGTACTTCTGAGCGTGAGCAGGCACTTCTCGAATGGGATGCGTACAAAACCAGCCGACAACGCGCCTCTTTTAGTGAAGCATTCGGCGGTCGGAAAGGGGCGGTGAAGTTCGATGCCAGTAGCAAACGAGTTGTAGACCTAAGTGGAGCTACCCTGGATGGCATTTGTATCGGCTTTGCTAATTTGCGCGGTGTAATCTTCGATGGCGCTTCGATGCGAGGCGCTAAGCTGAAGGGGACATATATGGAGCATTGCAGCCTGCGCGATGTCGATTTTTCGCCTTTCGATACAGGTTATGCCAGAACAAATGCGCTTCTGCTTTCGGCTAATCTTCGTAGCGCTGATTTGGAGCGTGCCAACCTCAGCGGCGCGGACCTGTCAAAAGCGGTGCTAACCGATGCGAATCTAACCAACGCGAGACTATCTGACGCCAACTTGAGTGAATCCATCCTTGTGCGCACGAACCTGACTGGGGCTGATCTAACACATAGTCGCATATACGGAATTGCCGCATGGGACTTGGTCTTAGATGACGACGAAACGAAGCGTCGAGACCTTATCGTCACTCCTGAGAATCAATCATCAGTCCGCGTTGATGATATTGAAGTCGCCCAATTCATTTATATGCTGCTAAATCGTAAGAATCTGCGTAATGTCATTAACGCTATAACAAGGCGGGGCGTGCTCATTCTGGGGCGCTTCGGCGGGGGAGGGATTGAGGTCTTGCGGGCGATTGCGGATCAGTTACGGGAAAATGGTTATATTCCAATGCTATTTGATTTCGACAAACCAGATGACCGCGATACCACCGAGACTGTCCAGGTGTTAGCAGGTCTGGCGCGTTTCATGATTGTTGATCTCAGCGGTCCCTCTGTTCCACAAGAACTGATGGCCACTGTGCCTCACTATGAGATTCCATGCTTCTCTATTCTCGAAAAGGGACGTAAACGGCATAGCATGTTTCCCGATCTATTTAAGTATGGCTGGGTCGCTCGCAAAACAGTCGTTTTCGCCGATATGGAAGAGCTTCATCAATTGTTACCCTCAAGGATTATTGAACCAGCAGAGAAAATGCTCAAAAGGATTCTTAAACGCAAGGGTTCAGATTATCAATGAACCGACTGCACAGGTGCTCATGCTGTAGTAGGAGCCTCTAACACAAGAAGGGGTGTTCGACTCAAGAACCCTTCTGCGATGCAGTTTTTACGACTCAAGCGTCTCCCGCTGGCTGCGGAACTGGGTTTCGTACAACTGGGCGTACACGCCGCCCTGCGCCAGCAGCGATTCGTGCGTGCCGCGCTCGACGATCTCGCCGCGATCCATCACCAGAATTTGATCCGCCGCCAGAATGGTGCTCAGCCGGTGGGCGATCACGATGCTGGTGCGGTTCGCCATGATCTTCTGGAGCGCGTCCTGAATGAGCGCTTCGGACTGGCTGTCGAGGTGGCTGGTGGCTTCGTCCAGCACCAGCACGCGCGGGTCTTTCAGGATGACGCGGGCGAGGGCGAGACGCTGCTTTTCGCCGCCGCTCAGCCGGTAGCCGCGCTCGCCGACGATAGTGTTGTAGCCGTCCGGCAGGCTGGCAATGAAGTCGTGAATGTTGGCGGCGCGGCAGGCGGCTTCGATCTGCTCGCGGGTGGCGTCGAGCCTGGCGTACAGCAGATTGGTCAGGATCGTGTCGTGGAACAGGTACGTCTCCTGCGTGACCATGCCGACGGCGTTGGTCAGCGAGTCGAGCGTCACGTCGCGCAGGTCGTGACCGTCCAGCAGGATGCGCCCGTCGGTGGGGTCGTACAAGCGCGGGATGAGATAGGTGGTGGTCGTCTTGCCTGCACCGCTGGGACCGACCAGCGCTGCCAACTGCCCCGGCTCGATTTCGAACGAGATGTGCGACAGCGCCTGCTCGCGCGCCTGCGAGGGCTTCGCGCCGCCGTCGGTGGACATGATCGGCTGAGAGTCGCCGCCGGACAGCACCGCCCGCACATTGTCGAGCCGCCCGTGCCGCCGGACTTCGCTCAGCAGCCCGTCGCCGCCCTGCTCGTACAGGAACGACACGTTGTCGAACACCAGCCGCCCGGCGACCTGCTTCAGATCGACGGCGTCCGGCTTTTCGGCGATTTGCACCGGCAGGTCGACGATTTCAAAGACACGCTCGAAGCTGACCATCGAGGTCGAGAATTCGATGGGTACGTCGATCAGATACTGCATGGGACCGTAAAGCTGCCCCAGATACGCGGCGAACGCCACAATCGTGCCGATGGTGAATACGCCGCCCAGCACCAGATGCCCGCCGACCCAGTACACCAGCGCCGTGCCGATGACGCCGACGCCGCCCAGCAGCGCCCAGAACTGGCTGCCCATCACCGCCCGGCGCACGCCGATATCGCGCACGCGCGCCGCACGCTGCGAAAAGCGGTTGACTTCCGTGTCGCGCCGCCCGAAGAGCTTGACCAGCAGCGCACCGCTGATGTTGAGCGTCTCGGCGATCATCGCGTTCATCTCGGCGTTGAGGTCCATTCCCTCGCGGGCGATGTCGCGCAGCTTGGTGCCGATTGCCCGCGCCCCGAAGATGAACAGCGGGAAGACGATCAGACCGAGGATCGTCAGCCGCCATTCCAGCGCCAGCATGACGCCCAGCGTGGCGACCAACTGCACCGCCTGGGTGATGATGCCGATGATGGTGTCGCTGATGGCGGTCTGGGCGTTAACCACGTCGCTGTTCAGGCGGCTCATCAGTTCGCCGGATTTGGTGTTGGTGAAGAAGCGCAGCGACATGCGCTGCAGGTGCGAGAACAGGGTCACGCGCAGGTCGTAGATCACGCCTTCGCCGATGCGCGAATTCGTGCGGCGAATGACGATGCCGATCAGGCTGGAGAACACCGGGATCAGAATCAGCGCCAGTGCCAGCGTGTCGAGCCTGCCGGTATCGCCGCTGGGGAGCGTCTGGTCGATCAGGTCGCGGAAGATCAGCGGGGTCAGCAGCCCCAGCGCGGACTGAATCAGGATCAGGATCAAGCCGATGATGATCAGTGTGCGGTAGGGGCGGGCGTAGCTCAGCACGCGCCGCACCAGCGCCCAGGTGATCCTGGTCTTTTTGCGGTCGTCTTCGTCAGGATATGCGTATCGCCACATTCTCATACCTACCTCGTCTCGCGCTCAATGCGCCACCACCCGCTGGATGTGAAGCGCCGCGCCCCGGCTCTGACATTTGATATCCATGATGCAGAGTATTGAAAGCACTATAGTCGATTTGGCGGCGCGTCGTAACTGGACAAAGGTAGAGGTCAGCCGCCAGACTGCGGCGTGATGTCGATCTCGGTCGGCGTGCTGCTCTCGATAGTGAACGCCAGCGGCGCGCCGACGGACGCGCCGTTCACCGTGAGCGTGACCGACCAGTTACCCGGTGTGAACGTCACTTCGTCCGAGGGCAGGTGAAACCAGATGCACGCGCCGTCGATCTCGAATCCCGGCGTCCAGGGGTAAGTCTGGATGACCTGTCCTTCGAGTGAGAACGTCGCGCTCAGGGTGGTATCCGGCTGGACGTTGTTCGCCGTCGCCACCACGTAAATATCAGTCGTGCTGGTCGTGAACTGGTTGGTGGAGCCGATGGCGCAGTCGTCGCTGCCGACGGTGTCAGTGAGGGTGAGGTTGGTCAGGCTGGGGGCGTTGGGGTCGGCGGACTGCTGAGACACGTGGGTCGGTGTCGCTTGCACGAGCGGACGGTCACCCTGGGCGCTGCCCTGACTGCTGATTTGCGGCACGCCCGGCGTGATCAGCGGGTTGGCGATCTGCGGATTGACTCCGCCGCTGTCCGGCGCGGCGGTCGGCGCGGCGACGGTGATGCTGCTGGCGTCGACGAACGTCATACCGGCGGCGACCAGCGTCGCGGCGATGCGCGTGCTTTGCAGGTCGACATTGCCGACGGCGGTCTGCGCGTTTTCGAGCGTGACCATCAGGCGGTCGGCATTAACGGTCGCCGTCGCCCGAACCGCCGCGATCTGCGTCTGGGCGACTTCGTTCTGAAGGTTTTCGGTCTGCAGGTCGCCGGGCTGAGCAAAGAAGTTACACGCGCTGGTCAGCGCGGCGATGCCGGTACTCACCAGCAGCATGAGTCGGGTGATACGCTTCATTCGGTGCCATCTCTCCTGCCGATAACGCCGTTCCAGTGTACCAGCGCAATATCCACGCGACAACGGTCTTCGAGTGCTAAGTCGATTGTCAAGCGGCACGAGTCCACGCAATGAAAATCGTAAGACTATTGCCCAATCGACGAAACTCAATTACAATCAACATTGCTTCTAATAGCTGCAATTCCGTCAAGCAAGGAGGCGAGTGTGTGTCAA
>JADLHH010000158.1 GCA_020848855.1 Anaerolineae bacterium
CCCGTCAGCGGGGGCGACGGTGAAAGCGAGCCATTCCCCGAGATTTTCCGGCTGGCGGACGCGCCTTTCAGCACCGACGAGCTGGTTGCGGCGATCACCATCCCGGCGACCGGTGCGGTGTGCGTGTTCAGTGGGACGGTGCGCGGGCAGACCGACCGTAATGACGATCATCACGCCACCGACCGGCTGGAATATGAGGCTTACGAGCCGATGGCGCTGGCGAAGATGCAGCAGGTGGCGCACGAAATCCGCGAGCGCTACCCGCTGGTGCAGGGGATCGCCATCGTCCAGCGTGTCGGCGTGCTGGAAGTCGGGCAGAATACCATCGTGATCGCCTGTTCGTCCGGGCATCGGGATCAGGGCTGCTTCGAGGCGGCGCGCTACGGCATCGACCGCCTGAAAGAGATCGTCCCGGTCTGGAAGAAAGAATTTCACGCCGACGGCTCGGCGTGGGTGGAAGGGCATTATCTGCCGCAGCCCGACGACAGGGCGCAGCGGTAAGCAGGGGGACAACATGACACGTCGTGTGGTAGTGACGGGTGTCGGCATCATTTCGCCGCTCGGTCACACGGTCGCGGATACATGGAGCAGCATCCTTGCCGGCAAGAGCGGCATCGGTCCGATCACACGCTTCGACCCGTCGGACTACGCGGTCAAAATCGCCGCCGAAGACAAGGACTGGGATGCGACTCAGTATATGCAGGCGAAAGAGGTGCGCCGCCGCGACCTCAACCAGCAGTTCAGCGTGGCGGCGGCGCGGGAAGCGGTTGCTTCGTCCGGTTTCACGGTCGACGAATCGAACCGCGCTCGCACCGGTACGTTCGTCGGCTCGGCGGTCGGCGGCATCAGCAGCTACTACGACACCGCCAACATGGTCTTTGAGACTAAAAATCCCCGGCTGATCACGCCGTTCGGCATCCCTATGCTCATGGTCAACGGCGCCAGTAATCTAATCAGCATCGAGCTTGGCGCGATGGGACCGTCGTATACGCCCGTCTCGGCGTGCGCGACCGGCGCGGACTGCATCGGGCACGCCTTCGACATGATTCGCATGGGGCGCATCGACCGCGCGGTCGCCGGCTGCGGCGAAGCGCCGATCATCCCGATTGGCATCGCGGCGTTCGACCGCACCGGGGCGATGTCGCGGCTCAACGACGACCCGGCGCGCGCCTGCCGCCCGTTCGACAAAAGCCGGGCGGGGTTGGTCTTCAGCGAAGGCTCCGGCGTGGTCGTGCTGGAAGAACTGGAAGGCGCGAAGGCGCGCGGCGCGACGATCTTCGCCGAACTGGTCGGCTACAGCTCGACCTCGGATGCGTTTCACGTCACCGCGCCCGACCCGGAAGGCATGGGAGCGAGCGCGGCAATTCAGGCGGCGCTCAATGACGCGCATCTGACGCCCCAGGACATCGATTACATCAACGCGCACGGCACCGGCACGGCGCTCAACGACGTGATGGAAACCAAAGCCGTCAAGCGCGTGTTTGGCGACCATGCCTACAACGTCCCGATGAGTTCGACCAAGAGCATGACCGGGCACGGCATGGGCGCGACGGCGGCGATTGAGGCGATTTTCTCGGTGCTGGCAATCCGCGATCAGGTCGCGCCGCCGACCATCAATCTCGATGAGCCGGACGCGGAGTGCGACCTCGACTACGTCCCCAATCAGGCGCGCGAGCTGCCGATTGAGTGCGTCATGAGCAATTCGTTCGGTTTCGGCGGGCCTAACGCCTCGCTGATCTTCAAGGCATTTGACGGTTGATTGAGATAGACGACTTTCAGGCGGAGAACGGTCTTCGCTTTCGCACGCCTGCGCTGCTGCAGCAGGCGCTGACCCATCGTTCCTACGTCAACGAGCACGACGAGGATGACCTGAGCGACAACGAGCGGCTCGAATTCCTGGGCGACGCCGTCCTCGACTTTGTTTCCGGCGAGTTATTGTTCCGGCGCTTCCCGGCGATGCCCGAAGGCGACCTGACCCGCCTGCGGGCAGCGCTTGTTCGCACCGAGTCGCTGGCATCGCTGGCGGTACGCTGCCGGCTGGGCGAGGCGATCCGAATGGGCAAGGGCGAAGAAAAAGGCGGCGGGCGCGAACGCCCGAACAACCAGTGCGGCGGCTTCGAGGCATTGATCGGCGCGCTGTATCTCGACCAGGGGTTGGACGCCGTGCGCGAGTTTGTCACGCCCCGGCTGCTGGAGCGGCTGGAGCAGGTGCTCGCCGAATCGCTCGACCGCGACGCGCGCAGTTTGCTGCAGGAGATCAGTCAGGCGGACTACAACCAGACGCCGGTTTACCGGCTGGTGGAAGCGTCGGGACCCGAACACGAGAAAGAGTTCATCTTCGAGGCGCTGATCGGCGATCAGGTCGTGGGGCGGGGCGGGGGGCGCAGCAAGCAGGCGGCGTCCCAGGCGGCGGCGCGCGACGCGCTCGACCGGCTCCGAAACGGCTTCATCGTTCACCAGCCGGACGCCCACTAATCTGTAGGGATACAATTGAGGATGTGTAGGGGAGTTCAACTGAACGCCCTTGCTATTGCGTCCTGGCTAATTATCCGCCTGGCGGGTGAGCGCCAGCCCGGCGATTGCCAGCCGGTGTGTGGATGACGAGTCCGGCAGCACGATCGCG
>JADLHH010000159.1 GCA_020848855.1 Anaerolineae bacterium
TAGACGCCCTGAATCCGGCTGCGGAACAGCATGAAGCCGAGCAGGGTCGCAATCACCATCGGAACCAGGATGGCGGCGGCGATGGCGAACACCGGCGAATGGAACGGCTGCCAGAAAAACGGCAGTTCAGTTACGCCGTACAGCCCCATGAAGTCGGGCAGCTTATTACCCGCCGCTTCGAGGTTCAGGTACATGCCGAAGCAGTACGCGCCCAGCCCGAAGAACAGCCCCTGACCGAGACTCAACATGCCGGTATAGCCCCACAGCAGGTCAAGTCCGACGGCGACGATGGCGTAGGTCAGGAACCTGCCGAGCAGGTTGATCTGAAAGTCCGACATCGTGTTCGGGACGACGAAGATCAGCACCACACCGAGCAGCACCAGCGCGAGCGTTCGGAAGTTGAATAAAGTGGATTTCATAATGCGACCCATCCTGCTTTCAGTTTACGAGCTAGCGGTCAGCGGCGGTGTCAGGTGCGGCTGCGAAGCGCCAGCAGACCATTCGGTCGGAATTGCAGGAACGCGATAATCACGAGCAGAACGATGACTTTGCCGAGCGATGCCGCCGAATCGAAGCCGGCGGTCGAAAGCGCGACCTGAAAGATCGGGTTGAGCGTGCCGATGATGAGCGCCGCCAGGATCGTGCCGGACAGGCTGCCGACGCCACCCAGCACCACCACCAGAAAGGCGTCGACAATGTAAGCCATGCCCAACTGCGGACCGATTTGCCCCAGCAGCGTCAGCGCCGAACCGGCGACGCCCGCCAGCCCCGCGCCGAGCGCGAAGGTGTAGGCATCGACGTTGCGCGTCGCCACGCCGAGCGATGCCGCCATCTCGCGGTTCTGCATGACGGCGCGGGTGCGTCGCCCGACGGCGGTGTGGTACAGATACAGGTAGACCCCGACGACGCAGATGATCGCCAGAGCGATGATGAACAGCCGCGAGTAAGGAAAGACCAGCGCGGGACCCGTTTCCATGGCGATGGTGACGCGCCCCGATAGCCACGCCGGAGCCGTTACCGGCACGTTGCGCGGGTCGTAGCTGCGGGCGACCTGCTGCAATATCAGGCTCAGCCCCCACGTTGCCAGCAGCGTATCGAGCGGGCGACCATACAGCCGCCGGATGACGAGCTTTTCCAGCACATAGCCCAGCGCGCCGACGATGAAAAACGCCGCGACAATCGCCAGGACGAAAACCAGCCCCTCTTTCTGACCGTCGGGACCGCGCAGCGGCTCTGCCAGAAACGTCTGAAAGATGTAGGTGACGTAGGCGCCTGCCATGATGAATTCGCCATGCGCCATATTGATGACTTTCATCAGACCAAAAGAAAAAGCCAACCCAAGCGACGCCAGCAGCAGGATTGACCCGATGCTCAAACCGCTGAATAACTGCGAAATCCAGATTTGCATGGTACACGTGCCCTTTCCGCCTTGCCGATGAGTGAAACCAACAATGCTTCTGCCCAGGATATTGAGCAGAAGCATCGTTTGGGGTTGCGGGAACGTCTCTCGTGATGAGCGGCGTTCGCCCGCGTCGCTTAGGTGCTGCAGACGCCTTCCGGTCGCGTCAGCACGTCTGCCCAAGCATACGAGCACAGGTACGGGTCGGGAACCACAGGCTCGGTCTCGTAAATCGTATCGATCAAGCCGTCTTCACGGATTTGACCGATGCGCACCGGCTTGACGGTGTGCTGGGTGGGACCATCGAGCGAGACCGTGCCTTCCGGCGCGGCGTAGCTGATTTCGCCCGACTGGATGGCGGCGCGCACGTCATCGACGGCGGTGCTGCCCGCCATCTCGACGGCGTTTTTCCACAGGTACACGCCGAAGTATCCGGCTTCCATCGGGTCGCTGGTCACACGGTTTTCGCCGTAGCGCGCCTTGAAGGCTTCGACGAAGGTCGTGTTTTCAGGGGTGTCGACGGTCTGGTAGTAGTTCCAGGCGGTCAGTTGACCGACGATGTTGTCGATGCCGATGCCGCCAACTTCTTCTTCGGCGATGCTGACCGACAGGACGGGCAGGCTCTCCGCCGTGTAACCGGCGTCGGTGAACTGCTTGAAGAAGGCAACGTTGCTATCACCGTTGAGCGTGTTGAAGATCACGTCCGGCGCGGCAGACTGGATCGCCAGCAGGATCGAGCTGAATTCGGTACCGCCCAGCGGCAGGTATTCTTCACCGACCGGCTCCAGACCGGCGTCGGCAAGCTGCGCGCGGATGATGGTGTTCGAGGTACGCGGGAAGACGTAATCCGAACCAAGCAGGAAGAAGCTGGTTTTGCCTGCTTCGAGCAGATATTCGACCGCGGGAACAATCTGCTGGTTGGTGGTTGCGCCGGTGTAGACGATATTGGGCGATTCTTCCAACCCTTCATACTGAACCGGGTAGAACAGCAGACCGTTGTTTTCTTCCACGACCGGCAGCACCGCCTTGCGGCTCGCGCTCGTCCAGCAGCCGAAGATCACGGCAACGCCATCTTCCTGAAGCAGCTTACGGGCTTTTTCGGCGAAGGTCGGCCAGTCGCTCGCGCCATCTTCGACAACCGGGACAATCTGCTTGCCCATCACCCCGCCAGCGGCGTTAATTTCGTCAATCGCCATCAATTCGGCGTCACGCACGGTCGTCTCGCTGATAGACATCGTCCCGCTCAGCGAGTGGAGGAGACCGACCTTGATTACGTCATCCTGGGCGCCGACCGCCGGGACGATGCTGACCCCCATTATCAACAGCA
>JADLHH010000160.1 GCA_020848855.1 Anaerolineae bacterium
CATTTTTCTTCCAGCACGATCCTTGACTCCGGGTGAACGGTGAATCACTTAAAATTGAGATTACAACTGACATTTATTATAACGGTTAATTCGTTCGCATCCTATATGAAACGAGCGCGCGCCGCAAATTCAGGAATTTTTCACAATCTTTATTACACTATATATGAAACTGCCGGGCAAGGAAAATGACAAGTGAAAATAATCATTGCGGCTGGTGCTCTTAAGCACAGCCTGAGCGCCGCCGCCGCCGCGCAGGCTGTCGCGCGCGGGCTGCATCGTTCCGGGCTGGATGTTGACCTTGTGCTGCTGCCCATCGCCGACGGTGGCAACGGCACGCTCGATGCATTTCTGACTGGCGGCGGCGAGCGCGTCTCGGTGACGGTTGCCGATCCGCTCGGTCGCCCGGTCGAGGCGGCGTTCGGCTTACGCGACGACACGGCGGTTATCGAAATGGCGCTGGCGTCCGGGCTGGAGCTGCTCGCGGCGCACGAACTCGACCCGATGCGCGCCACCACCTTCGGTACCGGGCAGTTGATGCGGGCGGCGCTCGACGCCGGCGCGCGCCGGATCATCGTCGGTATTGGCGGCAGCGCGACGGTTGACGGCGGCGCGGGCTGCATGGCTGCGCTTGGCGTGCGCCTGCTCGATGCCGACGGGCGCGACGTTCCACCCGGCGGCGGCAGCCTGCACCTGATTCGGCGCATCGACACGACCGCGCTCGACCCGCGCTGGCGCGAAGTCGAAGTCGTCATCGCCTCGGACGTGGATAACCCGACGCTCGGCGAGCACGGGGCTGCTGCCGTCTTCGGTCCGCAGAAAGGCGCGACCCCCCCACAGGTGGACGCGCTCGAATCGAATCTGCGCCACTTTTTCACGCTCGTCGCCGAACAGGTCGGCATCGATGTGCGCATGGCGGTCGGTGGCGGCGCGGCGGGTGCGCTCGGCGCAGGCTTGATGGCGTTCGTCGGCGGGCGCATGGAATCGGGTATCGATTTGATCCTCGACTTGCGCGGCTTTGACGTGTATCTTGATGACGCTGCACTCGTCATCACCAGCGAAGGTCGTATGGACGCCCAGACGGTTCATGGCAAGGGTCCGATCGGCGTGGCGCGCCGGGCGGCTGCGCGCGGTGTGCCGACGGTCGCGCTGGTTGGCGGGCTGATCGCCGACGATGCGCTGCTGCACGATGCGGGACTGTGGGCGGTGCTGCCGATCCTCAACGAGCCGCTGGCGCTGGATGCGGCGCTGGCGCGGGCGGAAACGCTGGTCGAGCAGGCGGCGCTGCGGTTAGGCTATCTTCTGCAACTCAGGATGGATCAGGTGCATGGACAGCCGTATTGAGGATTTGATCAACGCACTGCGCGAGGGCGATGTCCCCGCGCAGCGCCGGGCAGTACAAACGCTGGCGCACGCCGGGGCGGAAATCGTCGAACCGGTGATCGCCGCGCTGGAGCAGCGGGACGATCCGCTCGTCCGGCGCGGTGCGGCGTTTGCCAGCGCCCACCTGCGCGATCCACGCCTCGTCCCTCTGTTAATGACCGTGCTGGATGAGACGTCGGATACCGAGCTGCGGGTTTATGCCGCGCAGGCGCTGGCGATGCAGCGCGATGCCCGCGCCATTGAGCCGCTGATCGCGCTGCTGCGTCCCCCGGAAAGCGGCGAACTGCCGGACGATCAGGCGGCGATATGCGAAGAAGCGGTGCGGGCGCTTGGCGAACTCGGTGACGCGGTCGACAGCCCGCGCATCATCGAAGCCCTGGCGGAGGCCCTGAACCACCCCGACTGGGGAACACGCCAGAGCGCCGCCGAAATGCTCATCCGGTTGGAATGGTCGGGCTGGGAGCGGGCGGAAACGTCGCTGCTAGCGGACTTGACGAACGACGACGTAGAAAGGCGGCTGGGAGCGGCGGCGTCGCTGGTCGAGCTTGCCGACGGGCGTGCCCTGGAGCCGCTGGTTGAGCTTCTGAACCACCCCGACCGGCGCGTCGCCTCCAACGCTGCCCTGATTCTCGGCAAGCTGGGCGATCAGCGCGCAATCGTGCCGCTCAGCGCGGCGCTCAGCCACGCCAGCGACTCGGTACGCGAAGCAGCGCGCAAGGCGCTGCGCCAGCTTCACGCCTGACTTTAGCGGCGTTCTTCCAGACGCTTGCGCAGGTCGGCAAAATCCTTTTCGAGCCGCTCGATTGCCTCGTTGCTGGCTTTGCGCCCTTCCTTGAAACCGTCTTCCAGCGCATCGGCGATATCCTCGCGCGTCTTGTCGCCGCTGCGGGGCGCGAACAGCAGCGCCAGCACCGTCCCGATGGTGATCCCGACGAAGAAGAAGGCGAGCACGGCGGTGGTGCGCTCGCGCATCGCCTGAGCTTCGGCTTCGCGGCTGTAGTAGATGCGGTCGTTCATCATCTGAATGCCTCTTGTCAGGTTAATATATGTCTTAATTAAAGCAGGGAATCGGCTCACCGTCAATGTCCGGGTAGGATAAGAATCGGGTGAGAAGCGCCGATGACGGGTTACACTGGTGCGCGGTCACAGGGCGCGCAATCGGCAGTTTCAACTGAGGACTGGTGCATGGACGACTTTCTCCGCCGCCTGTTCGGTACATCCGGCAAGCCGCACCCGCTGGACGGCGATTCGGGCTTGCCCGCGCCCAATCATTTGGGTGATCTGGCGCTGCCCGAAACCGTGCGTCCGCGCGTCCTTGCCATCATCCACAACCCGACGATCCGTCCCAGAGGCGGGCAGAAGGCGCAGGCTGCCTACCGCTGGGACGACCCCGACAAGCTGGCGCAGGGTTACATCGACGATCTGCGCCACGCCAGCTACGGCTACCTGGATTATCAGATCGCCGAGCGCATCGAGGTCGATGCCTTCCCGCTCAAGCAGGATGGCTTTCGCTACACCGACGAGTCGTTCGACCGCGCCTGGAAGGCGCGCCAGTTTCACCAGCCGGACGCGGTCGATTATCTGGCGCTGGTGCGCGAGTTCGACCTGATCGAGCGCGTTGATTCCGGCGCGATAGACGAAGTCTGGCTGCTCGGCTTCCCGTACTGCGGCTACTACGAGAGCATCATGGCGGGACCGGGCGCGTTCTGGTGCAACGCGCCGCCGCTGCGCGGCACGGAGCGCGCCAGCCGCCGCTTCGTGATCATGGGCTTCAACTACGAGCGCGGCGTCGGCGAGATGCTCGAAGACTTCGGGCATCGCACCGAATCGATCATGACGAAGGTGTTCGAACAGTCTCACGGCGAGGCGAACCTGTGGGAGCGTTTCTGCCGTTACGACAAGAAATATCCCGGTGGGGCGGAAGTCGGCAACGTGCATTTCGCGCCCAACAGCGAGCGGGATTACGACTGGGGCAACCCGCGCATGGTGCCGTCCCGCTGCGACACCTGGTATCATTTCCCGGATTTATCTGGCGAGCCGCGCATGGTGAACAGCAAGGAGTGGGGCAGCGGCGACATTCGCCAGCATCATGTCTGGTGGCTGCGCCATCTGCCGCACGTCGTCGGCGCGACCAACGGCATAAGCTGGAACTGGTGGGAATACGTGATCGATCCGAACCGGGTGGTCAGCCGCTAGTACCGGATGCCCTCGCGTTGAGATACATCGTGAAGTCGATATCGCCCGGCGACTGCCCGTACTCGGTCAGCAGATGGGC
>JADLHH010000161.1 GCA_020848855.1 Anaerolineae bacterium
CCCGTCCAGGCTCATCATCCGCAGGGCGCTGTGCACCTTCTCGCGGATGGCGTTTTTGGAAAGCCGGCGGGTTTGCAGCCCGTAGGCGACGTTATCGAAGACCGACATGTGGGGAAACAGCGCGTAATTCTGGAAAACCAGCGCCATATCGCGCTTATTGGGCGCCTGATAGGTGATGTCTTTTCCGTCGAGAATGATGCTGCCCTGGGTTGGCATCTCGAAACCGGCGATCATGCGTAGGGTGGTGGTCTTGCCGCAGCCAGACGGACCGAGCAGCGTGACGAATTCGCCGGATTTGATCTCCAGATTAACATCATCGACGGCAAGGACAACCCCGCTGCCGCCTCGATCCTGGAACTGCTTCGAGATGTGGTCGAGCTTCAGGCGGACTTCCGCGAACGACGCGGCGGTTGGCGTGCTCACTACTGGCCTCCCTCGATGCTGCGTTCCGCGCCGGTGCGCGAGCCAATAATCAGGTACATGCCACCGATAGCGACCAGAACAATCACAATCAACAAGGTACAGTAGGCAAAGGCATTGCCGTAACGCCCGTTTTCGACTTCATTCAATATTTGTTGGGTCATGATCTTGGTCTGCGGCGTCGTGAGAAAGACAATGGCGGAGATGGTCGTCATCGAACGGGCGAACGCGTAAATCAAGCCAGCGAGAAATGCCGGGCGGATCAGCGGGAGCGTGATGCGCCGGAACGTGCGCACGTTATCCGCGCCGAGGCTGACGGAGGCTTCCTCAATCGCCGGGTCGATCTGCGCGAGCGCGGCAGTTCCCGAACGCAGGGCTGCCGGAACGCTGCGGGTGATGTAGACCAGCACGATCGCCACCGCCCCGCCGATCAAGCCCTGTCCGCCCGTGAGCTTGGGTATCAGGACGATTTCTCCCAGCACCGGCAGGGTGACGGTGATCGGGTTGTTGTAGACCAGCAGATAGCCGATGCCGATGATCGTGCCGGGGACAGCGATACCAAGCATGGTCGCGAAGTCGAGCGCAGCACGCCCCGGCAGGCGCGTCCGCGCGACCAGAAAAGCGATCACCATGCCGATGAGACCGGCGAGCGGCGTGGCAATCACCGAAAGGCGGGTCGTGTCTTCCATCGCTTTGCGACCCAGCCCATTGATGACAAAGTCGAAATGCTCCAGCGTCAGGGTTTCGTTGACGCCGGGCACTTTGGTGAACGCGCCGATGATGATCGTGGCGTACAACAAAACGATCAGCAGGCAGAGGAACATCACCAGCCCGAACAGCCCCCAGCGCACCAGCGGATTGCTGATCGTCTGGGGCGTGCCCGCCGGCTTGCCGGTGACCGAAACGACGCTGGTACGACCAATCCAGTAGCGCTGCACCATAAAAACCGTCAGCGACGGAATGAGCAAAATCAGGCACAGCACCGCCGCGCCGATCGGGTCGTAGAGACCGATGATCGTGATGTAAATGCGGGTCGCCAGCACTTCGTAGTTGCCGCCCAGCACCAGCGGATTACCCAGGTCGGCAATCGCTTCGACGAACAGCAGCAGAAACGAACTGGCGATGCCCGGCGCCAGCATGGGCAGCGTGACCCTGCGAAAGGTGCGCCACTTGCCCGCGCCGAGGCTGGTCGAGGCTTCGTCCAGCGCGGGGTCGAGCGCCATCATCATGCCGCGCAGGTTGAGGTAGGCGACGGTGAAGAACGACAGCGCCAGCACCATCGTCAAGCCGTCCAGCCCGTAGATGTCGTAGCGCACGCCGAAGACGCCGCGCGAAATAATCCCGCTGCGCCCGAACAGAACGATCATGGCGGTAGCGACGGCGAACGGCGGCGAAATGACCGGGAGCAGCGCGACGATGTGCATGAAGCGCTTGAACGGGACGTTCAGCTTGACCTGCACGAACGCAAACAGGAAGCCGACCGCCGTGCCCAGCAGCGCCACCAGTATCCCCATGACTACTGTGTTCGTGATGATCGTCTGGTAGGTGGGGTCATTGATGTAGCGCCGGAAGAGCGGCAAGCCCTCTTCCGAGCCGCTCATGCTCACGGTCGCCAGCAGAGGCAGGATGACAGCCAGAAAAACAAAAATGATGATGACGATGGAGACAATTACCAGCAGCGGGTCTTGTGCAAACTGGCGAACCCGGCGAAGCTGTGACGCGCCTAGACTGGCTTGCATTCGACCACTCCATGATGATTCCGTGCGCCGCGAGCGAAACGCGGCGCACGGAACAAGTGCAAAGGAAGATTATTCGGTCGGAGTGGGTGCAATTTCGGCGTCGAAGCGCTCGACAAGCGCCGTGCGGTTCGCGCCGGCTGCCTGGAAGTTGTAGTTGATCACGTTGATGTCCGCCAGATTGACCGACAGTTCGGAAACCGGCGTGTCGGGGTTGGTCGGCAGTTGCAGCGAATTCACCGTCTGACCAATCGCCTGCGCGTCAGCCGTCAGCGCCCAGTCGTACCACGCCTTCGCGGCTTCCAGTTCCGGCGCGCCCTTGATGATCGCCATACCGCCGATTTCGTAACCGGTGCCTTCTTCGGGGAAGGTCGTCGTCAGAATGCCTTCGAAGCCTTCCACCTGAAGCTTGGTGCAGTCATGCGAGAAGATGATCGCCACGGCGATTTCACCCTGTCCTGCCATCGTCCCTGGCGCAGCGCCGGAGCGCGTGTACTGGAGAATGTTCTGATGAAGCTGGGCGAAGTATTCGAACGCCGAGTCCATCGCCGCTTCGGTCGGCGCGCCGCTCTCGTCGTAGCCGGAGCCGGCTTCCGCCGCTTCAAGCTCGTCGGCTTTCAGCGTCACGACCGTCCAGAAAGCCGTAAACGCCGTGCCAGAAGTGGCGGGGTGCGCCATCGCGACGTTCCCCTGCAGTTCGGGAACGAGCAGGTCCTGCCAGGATGTCGGGGCTTCGATGCCGAGTTCGTCCAGCAGTTCGACATTCGAGCAGAAGCCCAGCGCCCCTACGTAGACACCCGTCCAGTAGCCTTCCGCATCCTTGTACCCGTCGGGGATGGCTGCGGCGTTGGGGGATTCATACTGTTCGAGCAGCCCTTCGTCCTTGCCGGCGATGAAGGCGTCAGCAGGACCACCCCACCACACCGAAAATTCCGGGTTGTCCTGTGAAGCGCGAATACGCGCCAGCGATTCGCCCGACGACAGACGGACGTAGTTCGTGTCGATGCCGGTCTGCTCCTCGAACGCCTGCGTCATGGCAACGCACCAGTCTTCCTGCGGCGTGCAGAGGACGGTCAGCGTCTGCTGAGCGGAGACGGAGCTGGCAGCCAGCACCATCAAGCCCAACAATACCAGTATTCTCGGTAGTCGATTCATCATGAACTCCTGCTGAATAGGTGGAAAGATTAAGTGACTTTAAGAACGCGTTAAATACTATAGAGTTTATCCCTCGTTCATGCAACAAATTCCCCGCCCACACCCAAGCAACTCCTGCCGAGATTCGCGCGTGCCGCACCAAAACGTCGCCATCAGAGGGAAGTTCTCATTTTTCGTTCATAGCAGCATGTTGATATTTTAAGAGATTTAACGTATTCTTAAACTATCCTTAAAAATTCGATCCCTGTCGGATGCCGATAGTGCCGATGACATCTTCAGCACTGGACTCCGACCCACCCGTTCTACCGGATGGTGGGCGCGTCCAGCAGTTTTTATCTGGAGTAAGCCATGAATGTTGTGACGACGCTTCGAGGCGGGCTGCGCGGCTGGTTTCAGCACAAGCCCAATCAGTTTATCGAGCGAATGCGCGAGCAGGCGTATATTGTCGCGCTGGGAGCCGAAGCGCTCGTTGACTACATGGAATACCCCAACAAGAAGAATGCGACCCGCGTTCGCGAACTCGAAAAGCAGGCGGATGAAGAACGTCGCATGTTGATCGACGATCTCAACCGCAGCTTCGTCACTCCAATCGACCGCGAAGATTTGTTCTCGCTTTCTCGTGCGATTGACGACGTGCTCGATTACGCCTACTCGACCACCAGCGAAATGGATATCCTCAACGTCGCGCCGACGCCGCAGCTTTGCACGATGGCGCGCCTGCTGTGCGACAGCGCCGAAGAAATTCACCATGCGATGGCGCGCCTGGAGCAGCATCCGGGAGTCGCCGGTGACCACGCCATGCGCGTCAAGGCAATCGAGAACCGCATGGACACGCTTTACGCCGAAGCCTTAGCCAGCCTGTTTGACGAGCCGGACGACCTCAAGGAACTCGTCAAGATGCTGAAACTGCGCGAAATCTACCGCCACATGTTCCACGCCGTCGGCAGCGCTGAGCAAGCCGCCAACATCATCGGCGACATCGTCATCAAGTTCTACTGACGGCGGGCAGGCTCCCGGCAGCGGTCTGGGAAGCCGATCCATACCCTTCAGTCGCCAATTCCTGTATTCGCCTGCGTTTCAAAGATGGGTGCTGCGCGGTGGAAATTTCCCCGGTGCTGATATTACTCTTGCTGCTCCTCGCCATCCAGGATGTGCTCACCGGGATTTTCGGCGCGCCGAGCATCGTCGCCACGATGATCGCCTCACGGGCGATGAGTCCGCGCCGGGCAATTTACCTGTCAACGTTCGCGCAGCTCGTCGGTCCCCTTCTGCTGGGCGTTGCGGTCGCCAGCACCGTCGGCGAGCACGTCGTCCGGTCGCAGGGGATTACGACGGTGGAGTTGTGCGCGGCGCTCACGTCTACCATCTTCTGGATGATCCTGTCGTGGTATCTGCGGATTCCATCCAGCTCGACCCACGCGCTGATCGGCGGGCTGGTCGGCGCGGTGCTGGCGGCGCTGGGTCCCTCGGCGATACAAATCGGCGGGCTGCTCAAGGTGATTATCAGCCTGACGCTCACAGCCCCGCTGGGCTTGATCGGCGGGTTTGTGGTGACACACTTCAACTACTGGCTGGTGCGCCGCGCCCACCCGCAGGTCGCGCAGCGGTTCAACCAGGGGCAGTTGATCGCCTCGACGCTGCTGGGGTTTGCCATCGGCAGCACCAACGCCCAGAACGTGATGGGCATCACCACCCTGGGGCTGGTCGTCGCCGGCGTTCAGCAGCAGTTCGAAGTGCCGACATGGGTGATCATCGGCAGCGCTATCTGCCTGGCGATGGGGAATCTGCTCGGCGGGATGCGCGTGATACACACCGTTGGCATGAAGTACTTCCGCATCCGCCCCATCCACGGGTTCAGCGCTGAAGTCTCGTCAGCGCTGATCATCGCGATCAGCGCGCTGCTGGGCGGCAACGCCAGCACGACCCACGTCACCAGCATGTCAATCGTTGGCGCGGGTGCAGCCGAGCGCATCGCCATGGTGCGCTGGGGCGTCGTTCAGCGGGTGATCATCACCTGGCTGCTGACGATCCCGATGACGGCGCTGCTGGCAGGACTGCTGGTGCTGCTGCTCGGCGCGCTGGGGCTGCGCTAGGGTTTCTGCCCCTTTCATCTTCTGCAGCAGCTTGCCCACTGGATTTGCCCTGTCCCCTGACAGGCTCGATTCAAGGCGATTACTTGACATCCGAAAATGGATTGATTATACTGATCTAAACGATTATCTAAACGATTAAATTACTTGTTTCGCGGGGAACCGGCATGATCGACGACGACCTGAAAATCCTTACCGCTGCCAGACATGATGTAAGCCTTCAGGTGCTGGCGGAGCTTGGCGGCAAGATCGCCTCGCTAAAGTGGAACGGGCGCGAAGTACTGGCGCAGAATCCCCGTAAGCCGTTCCGAAAAGCCGTTTACGGCGCGCCCTACTCCGACTACGACGCCAGCGGCTTCGACGAATGCTTCCCGACGGTCGGCGACTGCACCTACCCGGAGCCGCCGCTGCTCGGCGTTGAACTGCCGGATCACGGCGAGCTGTGGTCGATCCCCTGGCAGCAGCTACCATGTGACGACGGCGTGCATCTGGCGGCAACCGGCGTGCGCCTCGCCTACCAGTTTCACCGCTGGATCACCCTGCCCGCCCCCGGTCAGGTGCATTTGCGCTACGAACTCGTCAGCCAGTCAAGCGAGCCGTTCAAGTGCCTGTGGTCGGCGCACGCGCTGCTGGCGATCCGCCCCGGCATGATCATCCACCTGCCCGAAGGCGTTCGCATGAAAGTCAACTGGTCGAAAGGCGAACGGCTGGGCGACCTGCTGGACGAGCATCCCTGGTCGTTCACGACCGACCGCGCGGGTAATCCGGTCGACCTGAGCCGGATACTGCCGCAGGATGCCGGACTGGTGGACAAGCTGTTCACCACCCGGCTGCGCGACGGCTGGTGCGTGCTGCACGACCCGGCAGACGGCTTTTACGTCGCCGCGCTGTTCGCCCCGGAGCAAATCCCATATCTCGGCTTATCGATCAACCTCGGCGGCTGGCCCGTCGATGCACCCGGCTACTACAACCTGGGCATCGAGCCGTGCAGCGGCTACCCCGACCGACTCGACGTGGCGATGGCGCGCGGCGACTGCATCACCCTGCCAGCGCATGGACGGCGGACGTGGGAATGGCGGCTGTGCGTCGGGCAGACCGATAACTGGAAGCGGGAACTCGAACGATTGAAAGGACTACCTTGAGCCTCGATTTGACAGCGGTTGCCGGCTTCCCGTTGACGCTCGACACGCAGGCGCTGGACATCCGTACCGGAAACGACATTCGGTTTGAGCGCGTCGCGCGGGGCAAGGCGCAGATGAAAGACGTGCTGATGGAGCCGGACGCCGTCGCGGACGATGCCGCGCTGTATTACAACTTCCCCCTCAAGACGGCGAGCAGCGCCGATATGGACGTGTTCCGGCGTGCCGGGCTGACGTTCGCCTGCGTGCTGCTGCCGCCGCTGAAAATCGGCGCGGAATACGTCAAGACGCACGGGCATTATCACCCGAACATGGCGGGAAGCGCGCTGGCATACCCGGAAGTCTATACCCATTACTATGGCAAGCTGTACCTGTTGATGCACCGGCGCACCGGCGACGACCCGGCGCGGTTGGACGACTGCGTGATCTACGAGATGCAGCCGGGACGCTCGATCAACATCCCGCCCGGCTACCTGCACGTGCTGATCAACCCATCCGACGAGCCGGCGCTGATGGCGGGCTTGTACAGCATCCACTCGCCTCCGCAGTACGACCCCGTGATTCAGATGCACGGCGCGGCGTATTACTTCGTCGAAC
>JADLHH010000162.1 GCA_020848855.1 Anaerolineae bacterium
GGGATGCCGGCGGAGCTGTCGAGGAACCACTCGTTGACCGTGTTGGTCGAACAGTCGGTCGCCGGCTCGCGCAGCGCGTCGATGCTGCAAATGCTGCGCAGCGACATGCCGGATGGCGGGTTCAACTGGTCGGCGAACAGGCTGCCATCGACGGCGAAGCGCGCCAGCATACCGTTATTGTTGTAGATGCCGTTGATGACGGTGTTCCAGATGGGCGCGGCGCCAGTCAAGCCGGAGGTGTTGCCGGTCATCGGGTCGCCGTTGCTGTTGCCGACCCACACGCCGACGGCGACGTTACGCGTGAAGCCGACCGTCCAGTTATCCTTGAAATTGTCGGTCGTGCCGGTCTTGACCGAGGTGCGCAGGCTGGCGGTGTTGAGCGGGCTGTTCGCGCCCATAGCTGGAGTACGCGCTGCGTTGTCGCTGAGGATGTCGCTGATGACGAAGGCGATGCGCGGGTCGACCACCTGCCTGCCGTAGCCTTCGCGGGCGACGGTCTGGGGCGTGGTGCTGCCGCGCGGGCAGCCATCTTCATACTCGTAGAGGATGTTGTCGTCGCTGTCGACCACACACAGGATCGAGGTGGTCGGGACGAGCGAGCCGCCGTTCGCGTAGGTCGCATAGACGCGGGTCAGTTCCAGCAGGGTGATGTCGCCGCCGCCCAGCGTCAGCGAAACGCCGTACTGGCTGGGGTCTCTGCCGAGGCTCTGGACGCCAAAGCGCTCGGCGATTTCCAGCAGCGACGGCACACCGACGCGCCGGAGCGTCTGTACCGCCGGGATGTTGTAACTGTTGGCGAGCGCGGTGCGCATCCGCACCGGGCCGTGCCAGTTGCGGTCGTAGTTGACCGGCTGGTAGCCGTCCACGTCGATGGGCGTATCCCAGATAATATCGCCGGGGGTCATGCCCTGCTCCATCGCCGCCGAATACGTCAGCGGCTTCATGGTGCTGCCGGGCTGGCGCAGCGAAATGGCGACGTTGACGCGCCCGTCGATGTCGTCATTGTTGTAGTCGATGCTGCCGACCATCGCCAGAATTTCACCGGTGACCGGCTTGAGGACGACTACCGCCGCGTTGGTAGCGTTGTTCGCCGCGAGCGCGGCGATCTGGCTGCGCGCCGCCTGCTGCGCCATGTCGTTGATGTCGAGATCGACGGTGGTGTAGACCTTGAAGCCGCCCTGGGCGATGCGCGCCGTCGGAACCTGGAGGCTTTCGAGCAGCGAGGCGAGTTCCTGCTGGGCGTAGACGGTGAAGTGCGGGGCGCGCAGCGGCGCTTCGGGCGGGTGGAACGCCAAGCCGTCGCGCAGCGCCTGGTCGCGCTGGGCGCTGGTGATGAAATGCAGCGTCACCATACGGTTCAGAACTTCTCGCCAGCGCGCCTCGACCGCTTCCTGAATCTGCGGGTCCTGGCTGAGCGGGTCGAGGATGGCGGGCGACTGGGGCAGCCCGGCGAGCAGCGCCGCTTCGCCGAGCGTAAGCTGGTTGACATCCTTGCCGAAGAACGTCTGGGCGGCAGCCTGCGCGCCGTAGGCGAGGTTGCCGTAGTAGATTTCGTTCAGGTAGAGCGCGAGGACTTCTTCCGGCGATTTGCGCTGCCGGAGCAAAAACGCCAGCAGGATTTCTTCGACCTTGCGCTGCACACTGCGCTCGGTGCGGTATTCGTAGTCGAACAGGATGTTGCGGACGACCTGCTGGGTGATGGTGCTGCCGCCGCTGCCGCCTTCCGCCAAGCCGACGTACTGCAGGAAGGCGCGCGCCGTCGCCTGCACTTCGAAGCCGGGGTTGGTGAAGAAGGTATCGTCTTCGATGGCGATGGTCGCGTTGATCAAGTCCTGCGGGAATTGATCATAGCTGACGCGAGTGCGCTTGCCCTCGTTGAACGATTCGTAGAGGAGCTTACCGGTGCGGTCATAGTAGAACGTGCTCTGGAAGCCGTTGTAGTCGTCGACGCGCGCTACTTCCGCCTGATACTTGTCTTCAAGCTGCGTGCCGAGCGTCGCCGTGAGCAGCAGCGTGACCAGCGTCAGACCGCCGCAGAAGGTGACGATCAAGCCGACGAAGATCGCCGCGCAGCCGGGCGAGCAGCCGAGGATGCGGCGCGGGCGCGGGTGCTTGCTGCGCAAGCCTAGGCGCGGGGGGAGCGCGGCAGGCTTCTGGGTGAAGGGAACCGGCTGCTGCGGCAGTGGATAGGGATTCGCCTGTGCGGGCGGCGCGGGAATTGTCGACTGCGCGCGTTGCTCCGCGACGGGGGGCGACTGCCGCTGAGTCGCTTGCCGCTGCTGGCGCGGCGGTTTCTGCCGGGGCGGCGTGTGTTCTTCGCCGGGAACGTGCACCAGCGTATGCTCGAAGGGCACGATGTGCGGGAGCGTCTGGCTGTCGTCCGGCTCGTCGGCGTTGAAATCGGGGTTCGGATCGAAGCCGCCGCTGCCGGGAAGCGTTTGGCGCGGGTCGGGGCGCGGCGCAGGCGGCAGCGTCACCGGGATCATGTCGTCGGTTTCGTCGTCATCCTGTTCCATGTCGATCAGTGTGGGCAGGTCGTGAACGTCGGGCACGTCCGGGTGGGCGGTCGGCAGATCGACCTGCGAATCGTCGGGCGATGACGAAACCGCTTCAGGATCAAGCCGGTCGCCGCCTTCAGCTTCCGGCGGTCTTTCCGGCGGGTTATCCGGCGGGTTATCCGGCGGAAAAGGCTTCTCTTCGGGCATCTTGTGCTCCGCTAACGTCGAGGTGATAGGTTTGATTCTAACAGAGAGTCAGTGCGCGTCCATGCTGCGAACCTGACGCACGGACGGCGATTGGGGCACGGGCGGGCGTATAAGAGGATGGCAATCGCAGGGGCGAAGCACTGCCTCGCCCCTACAGGATACGCGTCGATGTGGAAATGCGATGCCCGAAACGGGCAAATACTAGGTCGTGTAGTCGATAGGATTGCCCTGGCTGCCCTTCTTGCCATCGGGCCAGGTGGTGCTTTCGTCGAACTTCAGCCCGTTGACGGTCGCGCCGTGCATGTTCGCGCCCTGCAGATTCGCGCCGTTGACGATGGCGTTGTTCAGGTTGCAGTTGGTCAGGCGCGAGGCTTGCAGGTTCGAGCTGGACAAATTCGCGCCGGTCATGTTGGCGCTGTCGAGGTCGACGCCGACGGCGTTGACGGTGATCATGTTGGCGTAGGACAGGTTGGTCGCGCGCAGGATAGATTCGCGCAGGGTCGCCGCCTGAAGATTACAGCCACGCATGTTCGCGCCGCTGAGATCGAGACGGGTGAGGTCGAGCACGCTCAGGTTGACGCCTGCCAGGCGCGGATTTGTACCCGCGGGGATAAGAGCTAAGATCAGTTCCTTACGACTAATTTCTCCTGCCATTGTTCAACTCCTCGCGCTGATAAGCAATCATTTGATCGATGGTATCGTCCAACGAAGTCGTTGGCTCCCATTCGATTGTATGCCGAATTTTATCCAGCGCGGGCACACGCCGCCGAAAATCCTCAAAACCGGCTTCGTAGGCTTCGTCGTACGAGACGTAGCGGATCTCGGACTGGCTGCCCATGCGGTCGCGGACACGCTCGGCAAGCGCCGCGATAGTGATCTCTTCAGTGCTACCGACGTTAAAGACCTGCCCGATGGCGGTAGGACTGTCCCCCAGCGCCTGAATCGCGGTGACCACGTCACGAACGTTACAGAAGCAGCGCTGCTGCTGACCGTCACCGTAGACCATGATCGGCTCGTTCTGCAGCGCCCACTTGACGAAACGCGGCAGCACCATGCCGTACTGCCCGCGCTGGCGCGGTCCGACGGTGTTGAACAGCCGGAAGATCACGACCGGCAGGTCGGCTTCCTTGTGATATGCCAGCGCGAGGAACTCGTCAACCGCCTTGGACGTGGCGTAGCTCCAGCGGCTGCGGGTGGTCGGTCCCAGCACCGAATCGTCGTCTTCGTGAAACGGGAAGCGAACGCCCTTGCCGTAAACTTCGGATGTCGAGGCGATCAGGACTTTCTTACGGTAGCGGCGGGCGGTCTTGAGGACGACTTCAGTTCCGCCGATGTTGGTTTCGATGGTTTCAATCGGCTCGCTGATAATGCGCTGGACGCCGACGGCAGCGGCGAGATGGAAGATCAGATCGCACTCGCTGACTAAGCGATCCATGACGTGGATGTTGCGGATATCTTCGATGGCGCTGCGGAAGCGCGGATTTGAATCGACGACGGCGAGGTTTTCGATGCGCCCGGTGCTGAGGTTATCGATGACAGTCACGGAATGCCCGGCATCGAGCAGGCGTTCGGCGAGATGGCTGCCGATGAAACCCGCTCCCCCGGTGATCAGCGCGTGCGCCATGTTACAAATCCTTACGATGCGGAATTCGTATAAGCGCTGTATACTAGCGCAAAGTGTTTGTCGACACAAACAACGATTTCCCTACGGTGATAGAAAATTGTTATACTGGTGCTTGCGTTACACAACACCTCATGATACGCTAAGTTAGAAATCTGCAACAACAGTTTGATTCATCCGACGAGACGCGGGCATGAGCGAGAAGATACTGATAATCGACGATGAAGAAACCACCGTCAATTTGATCAGCCTTTTGCTGGAACGCAAAGGGTTTGAAGTGATCAAAGCCTACGGCGCGGAAGAAGGACTGCGGAAAGCGTACCGCCACCAGCCCGACCTGGTACTTCTCGACATCATGATGCCGGAGATGGACGGGTGGGAAGTGTGCAAGCGCCTGCGCGACATGTCCGACGTTCCGATCATCTTCCTGACGGCGCGCGGCGAAGTCCGTGACATCGTACACGGGCTGGAACTCGGCGCGGATGACTATGTACCCAAGCCGTTCGATAACGACGAGTTGATCGCGCGGATTCGGGCACACCTGCGGCGCGCGCCCAAGCCGAACATGAGCGAGGAGCTGGTGTTCAACGGCGGCGAATTCCGCATCAACTTCATGAACCGGGAAGTGCGCGTGCGCAACGAGCTGCGCCACCTGACGCCGAAGGAATTCAACCTGCTGGGCGTGCTGGTGCGCAACGCCGGGCGGGTCGTGCCGCGTAACGAGCTGGTCACCGAGGCGTGGGGCGAAGAATACGGCGACGCCATCGACAGCCTGAAGCTGTACATCCACTATCTGCGGCAAAAAGTCGAGCGTGACCCGGAGCGCCCGGACTACATCCTCACATCGCGCGGCGTGGGCTACCGGTTCGCCAACCGGTAGATTTCTGTTCCAAGCGACAGGGCGCACAGCCGTGCGCCCCTACCCCCGACACGCATCAGTGTCATCAACCCCATGCGCCTACTGGCGGGCAAGACACGCCCGAATCAACGACATGATGACCTCGCCATGCCCCTGAAAATCGTCGGGGCACAGATCGGCAGCGGCAGCCCATTCGGGGAAAACCAAATCCTCTTCGGGCGGATATTCGGGCGGGTCAAGCTCGGTGGTGAGCGGCGCGCAGCGGTAGTAAAACAGGAAGCCGTGAATGGCGAGCGCCATCGGGTCGTAGTAGAAGAAGTCGGTCTCGAAATGCAAAAATTCGCCGACTTCGACCTCGACGCCGGTTTCTTCCCACACTTCGCGTTTCAGCGCGGCGGCGTTCCCCTCGCCCAGTTCGATGCCGCCGCCGGGCAGCACGTATTTCTGCGTCGAGCGCGCCTTCGCCACCAGAACGCGGTCATCATGGACGACCACACCGTAGACCGACGGGCGGTGGATCATCGTTTCGGACGGGACGAGGCGTTTCTGGTTGAACAGAGTGCGACATTCTACGAGCGGCATACGCCATCCTTAACAGCCGGGGTGCGAAACTCGCCGCTCAGTATACAGTGGGCAACGCCTCGGCGTTAAGAGCGCGGGTCAGGCGTCGGGCTGGAAGGAAAACTGTGTGGTATCGACCCAACCCTGCACCGCGCCGTATTTCACCTGCGCCCACGCGCCCCACGCCGGGTCGCTGGCGAGCCAGATCGCGTCCGGCTGGAGGATCGAGGCGATGGGATCGTTGTAGGCGGTCGTGGGGATCGAGCGCAGGGCGACGGCATCGCTCAACGGGCGAGCCATGCCGCGCACCCAGCGCGGATCATCACCGTCGATCAGGCTCGGATAGCGCACGACATCCTGATACTGCTGAATGGTCGCCACGAAGGTTTCGACATCTTCGACCGCGAGAGCAAACGCCCGGCAGGGATGCAAGCCGTAGTACGCGCCGTTGGCGTCGGCAAACGGGTCGATGCGCTGGAAGCCGTAGACGTAGTACACGTCGGGGGTCTGCGGGCTGGCGATCAGGTCGATGCGGCGCTGTCTACCGTCGGAGAGGAACAGGCTGATCTTCCAGCGCTCGCGGGCATCGTCGGGCTGGTCGAAGGGGTGCGCCGAATTGTAGCCGCGCCAGATCGATTCGCGGGCGTCCCAGGCGAGCGGGATGCTGGCGATTGATTCGTTGCTCAGGCTGAAGGTCGCGCCGGTCGTCCAGTCGAACAGGCGCAGCGAAACCGGGTTGCCGAAGCCGGGGCAGTAATTCGAGAGCCGGTAGTAGCTGGGCACGGTATTGAGGGCGTAAAATACGCGCGGCGCGGCATTCTCCGGCGGCGGCGAAGGCTGCAGCGGAATGACCGGCTCGGTCGTCGGCGTCGGGGGCAGCGGCGTAATCGTAGGCAGCGGCGGCGTCACGGTCGGCGCGAGGCGAACTTCCGCCAGCGCGCGGGTCGGCGCGAGGACAAGCGCCTGGGCAATCGCCTGCCGCGCCGACAGCGCCTGAGCGGTCGCCTGTGCCACCGCAGCCCGCCCCTGTCGGAAACCGACTGCCAGCAGGACGACCAGGCTCAGGCTCAAGCCCAGCACCGAAACCGAGAGAAAAACGGCGAGTTTGTGCATACCGGATCGACACACCTATGCTCGACTCACGTTCCATTATAGGGCGATTGCGCAGGCGCGCATTTTCTGATGCGCTTCCGATGGTTTTCCATGTCATTTCTTACGCGGCGGGATTATACTGTTGCGTATCCCCAATGAGAACCGGGTGAAAACCGCATGTTTGAACAGTTTGTACA
>JADLHH010000163.1 GCA_020848855.1 Anaerolineae bacterium
ACCCCGTATCACTACTCCACCTATGAGCAGGAGAACGAGTCTGTCCGCTCCGACCGCAAGAAGGTCATGATCCTCGGCGGCGGACCGAACCGCATCGGGCAGGGCATCGAATTCGATTACTGCTGCGTCCACGCCTGTTTCGCGCTCAGGGAGATGGGCTACGAGACGATCATGGTCAACTGCAACCCGGAGACGGTCAGCACCGACTACGACACCGCCGACCGCCTGTATTTCGAGCCGCTGACCGCCGAGGACGTGCTCAACATCGTCGACGAGGAAAAGCCGGTTGGCGTGCTGGTGCAGTTCGGCGGGCAGACGCCGCTCAACATCGCCAAGGCGCTCGAAGACGCCGGCGCGCCCATCTGGGGCACATCGGTCGATACGATTGACCTCGCCGAAGACCGCGAGCGTTTCAATGATCTGATGCGCGAGCTGGATATCCCGCAGGCGGCGGGTAAGACCGCCCTCAACCGCGAAGAAGCGGTCGCCGCCGCTCACCAGATCGGCTATCCGGTGCTGGTGCGCCCCAGTTATGTGCTCGGCGGGCGCGGCATGGCGATTGTTTTTGACGACGACATGCTGGTCAATTGGCTGGATAAACACATCCAGTGGACTGGGCATCCGGTGCTGATCGACCAGTTCCTCGACGATGCCTTCGAGATCGACGTGGACGCTCTGGGTGACGGCGAGCACGTCACCATCGGTGGCATCATGCAGCACATCGAGGAAGCCGGCGTCCACAGCGGTGACTCGGCGTGCGTGCTGCCGCCCTACAAGATCAGCTACTACCACATCGAGATCATCCGCGAATTCACCGACCAGATCGGCAAGGCGCTGCAGGTCAAGGGGTTGTTCAACATCCAGTTCGCCATCAAGGACGACGTGGTCTACGTGCTGGAAGTCAACCCGCGCGCCAGCCGCACCGCGCCGTTCGTCAGCAAGGCGACCGGTAAGCCGCTGCCGCGCTATGCCGCGCAGATCGCTTCAGGCAAGACGCTGGCGGAACTGGGCTTCACCGCCGAGCCGCGCGTCGATGGCTTCTTCGTCAAGGAGGCGGTGCTGCCGTTCCAGAAATTCCCCGGCGTTGATGCGCGGCTCGGACCCGAAATGCGCTCGACCGGCGAAGTCATGGGGCACGCATCGAGCTTCGGACACGCCTTCGCCAAAGCCGAGATCGCCGCCAGCACCAGCCTGCCGCTGGAGGGGTCGATCTTCATTAGTGTCAACGATTACGACAAGGGTGCGGTGATCAAGATCGCCCGTGATTTGTACCAGATGGGCTTCCGGCTGGTGGCGACCGAGGGCACGGCGAAGCTGCTCGGAGACGTGAACATCCCGGCGACCGCTATCAACAAGGTCAGCGAAGGCTCGCCGCATATCGTCGACGCCATCCGCGCAGGCGAGATCAACCTGATCATCAACACGCCGCGCGGCGGGCAGGCGCACTACGACGGCAACCTGATTCGCGGCACGGCGGCGCTCTACGCCGTGCCGATTATCACGACCATGAGCGCCGCGACGGCGGCGGTGCAGGGCATCAAGGCGCTGCGCCAGAAGCCGCTCAAGGCGCGCAGCCTGCAGGCGCATCACCACCAGATGGCGTAAAACCGGGATCGAGTTGAATCGATTGGGCTTATTTAGGGATATAGAGGCGTTACATGTAACGCCCCTACGTGGTAACGCTCAGAATAGTTCGTTACGACTGAGCTGTCGCCTCTTCAGTCGGCATCAGGGTCTCGGCGGGCATCATTTCTTCGGTCGCCATCGACTCCGCACCCGTCGTATCGCTGAAATCAAGCCCGGCGAACGGCGCGGTTTCCGTGCTCAGGACGCCCAGGCTGCAGCCTGTCCAGGTATAGGTATAGAATTTGCCGTGTTCGTCGTTGCCCTGCAGGGCGAACACGTCATCGGCGATGCGGAACAGCCAGATCGTTCCGTTCATCGTCTCGGCGCGCGCCAGCAATACCGGCTCCGGCATCACTTCTTCAGTTCCCACCGCCTCGACGGTCGGGGCAGGCGTGGCGGTCTCGGTCGGCGTCATCGCTTCCTGGGTCGTTTCCATTGGCACGACAGGCTGGGAGATTTCCTCGTCGCCGCGAAGCTGGTCGACGGTCAGCACGATGTATTCCTGCCCGTCAGCGCCCCATACGCTGATGCCGCCGTTCTGGTAGGTGTTGCTGTCGGTATTCCCGTTTTCGTCGGTACAGTAGACCGCCAGCCCGGCGAGGTAGATATCGCCGTTGATACGGTTGTCGCTGAAGCTGCTGGGGACTTCCGTTGCTTCCTCGGTGGCTTCCTGCGCGCCGATCAGCGCAGCCGACAGCATTGCCAGAACCAGCATGGACATCGCGACCAGGATTATTCGACTCGTTTTCACAGTACACCTCTCGTAATACGATTCGACACGCTCAGGCTACAACATTTCTTTTGACATTTCAACCTTTGTCATCGAACTCTCAGGTTTGATCGGGAAATTGAGGCGGGAAAACAAAAAGACACGGCGATACCGTGCCTTCTTGATCGTTGTTCAGGAAAAAGCGTTAGCCCGCAGCCACTTCCACGCTGACCGGCTCCAGCCAATAGTTATCGTCGCCGTAAATGCTGTACACCTGGCTTTCCGATGCCCAGCCTTCCTGCCCGTCGTCATAGCGGATGTGGAGCCACAACAGCGGACCAGTTCCGGCGCACTTCGGCTCCTCCAGGACGGTGAATTCTGCCGACGCGAAGATCACGGTGCCTGCGCCGCCCGGCTCTGTGCGCAGGGTGCTGGAAC
>JADLHH010000164.1 GCA_020848855.1 Anaerolineae bacterium
ACTGGCAGCATATTCAGAGAAAATTTTCAGAGTTCGAAACCGGAGCTGTTTACTGCTGTAGTGTTCCGATGGTGTCTGACGATAGTCAGACCGATACAGCGACACAGGTCAAGAGTTGGTGGCAAGCAGTTGAGCAGCGATCTTTGATCTACTCTTTGGAGTTTAGCCACATTCTTCACACCGATGTAACAGATTGTTACGGTTCTCTGTACACACATAGTATTGCCTGGGCACTTCATGGACGGGAAGTAGCAAAGGCGAATAGAGGAGGAGACGTACTAGGAAACAAGATTGATTCGTTCATCCGAGCAGGTCGGTATGGGCAGACCAACGGTATTTCACAAGGTTCCGTGTTAATGGACTTCGTGGCAGAGATCGTTCTTGGGTTTGTTGATGAACAGATCACCTCCATGCTTGGCGAACCGACCGATTTTCGCATTCTGAGATACCGTGACGACTACAGGATTTTCGCAAAGAGCGATGATCGGGCTGAAGAGATACTGAAAGTAATCAGCGACAAATTGCGGGCTGTCGGGATGAGACTAGGCGTATCGAAAACCCTCTTGAACACGAACGTTGTTGAAGGGGCGATTAAGCCAGCTAAGCTGGCCGGCTTCGATTTGCAGGACTTAGGGGATGCGAATGCCAAGACGATTCAGAAACAACTCCTGAGACTACACTCCTTTGGGCAGCGATTCCCCAACAGTGGGGCACTTCGGCGCTTGGTTAGCGAGTTCTATGACAAGATTTCAGTCCAACCTGTCGGAGCTGATGATGATCTTGAAGTGCTGGTTGCAGTAGCGACAGACATAGGATTCGTTTCCCCATCCACTTTTCCGACTGTTGCCGCTATCCTGAGTCACCTGATCTCGCTTGTCTCAACTCAAGAAGAAAAGGTCCGACTATGGATGAAGGTGCGGAAAAAGATGGCTCGTGTACCGTATAATGGCTATCTCGAAATATGGTTACAACGTGTGACGCAACCGAGCGCGGTTGGTATTCAGTTCACAAGCGATGAACCGATCTGCAAGATTGTAAGTGGAGAAACCGCAGATCTTTGGGAAAACGAATGGATCTCCAGCAATGATCTGAAAAGTGCGCTGGGAGTATCAAAGATCGTTGTGGGTTCGGTTTTTGACGCTGGAGAAAAGGTACAGCCTGAAGAGGTTAAGCTATTTAGGGAGAATACATGGGCATATTAATCCAAGCCGGATGCCGCCTATTCTAGTTACACTTGGTTTGGCTAGTCCCTGCTGGTAAGTGGTACGTCAGATCGACACAGCACGAGTTGAGCGGGATGCCTTTGGCGCTGATGCTGCTGCAGATCAGCCGGTCGAGTTCGGCATAGGTCGCGCCCTGCCGCATCTGTTCGACGGCCTCGGCGTACACGTCGGGAAACGCGCCGCGGGCGACCCGCAGGCCGACCTCCAGCGGGTCGGGCTCAGCCTCGTCCTCATCCTCGATAGTCCAGAACGGGTCGAATGCCGCCACCGCCGACGCCAGCAGCAGCAGTGGATCGGTGGTCAGAGCGGCGGACAAAAGCGCGGCAGTCTCGGTCAGGATGTTCATATGCCGAACTCCAGCACGCTCACGGCCCTCAGCGGAACCGGCCCGATGCCGGCGAGCTTGTGCGCCGCGGCCGTACACTGGTCGGTGTAGGCGATCAGCTCTGTGACGGCGTCGACCAGCTGCGGGCGCGGGATGGCTTTCGACGCGGAAAGAACATGAGGCCGCTCCTTGAGCAGCCTCATTCCCTGTAACTCCACCGGCGCAATCGATACGAGACATTGGTGCAGATCGACCTGACTCATCAGGTTCGTAAACACTGGCTATCCTTTCCGTCCCGGCTGTGGCAGGAACTCGACCACGCGCAGGCCGTTTTCATCGCGCTCGCGCACGGTTGCATTGGCGACTTCCGGGTAAGTCGTCTTGAGCAGCTCGCGCACCTGGTCGCTGCTGAGGCCGGACATCACCTCGGTCTCGACGATGCGGGCTGCGCCGATCTTGAACACGCGGGTCAGCTGGCTGGGGTTGTTGTCGGTCATGAGGTTGGGTCTCCGTTGACTGGGCGATGGGCTAAAGCAATGCATCAGTTTGGCTGTCGGTTGGGATGCCTCCGATCTGAACAAAGTCCTCCAGCTTGAACAGGGCGAAATCGCCGTCGGTCAGGTACTTCATCTTGCGGGCGACACCGGGCACGTCGTCGAACCGGATCGGCGTCTCGCCGTCCCACAGCTTGCCGTCGATCAGGCGGCCCGCCAGCAGCACCGCTTGACGATAGGCTGCGGCGTCGGTGTCGCCGGCCGTGATCTTGAGGTGGCTGATCCTGACCGCCTTCGTCCCTTTCCGGAGCGGCACATCGACCGTCGGCTCGGATGGCGCGACCGGAGCAGGTTTGGCCGGCGTCGCGGGTTTTCTGGCCGGCGGAGGGGCAGCCGGCGCCTCCGGGATCACCGGTGGATCGGCTTCGACCGTGTCCAGTGCGATCAATGCCTCGGCGATGATTTCGCTCAGGTCGCCGATGTGGCTGTACGTGAACTGGTGAATGCGTGCCAGATCGCCGCGCTGGACGAGGATCGTGCCTGTGTTGGTGAGCGCAGAACGGTCAGGCAGTGTGAGTGTGACGACTGTTGGTGGATGCGAGGCATTCTGCTTGTTGTCATATGTTGCCATGTCGTATCCTTTCGGAGAATCAGATAGCGAGGAACTGTTGTGGAACCCATCGATCTTCGAGACTTCTATTCCGGTGGCTACTTCCTCCTTCATCCTGGGCGTCCAGATTGGCCGCCGCCGTTCGGCGAGCTGCTTCCACGCGGTAATCTCATCAGCCTCTCCAATTGCATCTGCCGCCGAAGGTTTTCAGTTCTTTGGGGCTGGATTCCCGGAAATCGTCAGGCCGCAGTCGATTTCGGTATTCCCGAAACCCGGCTTGATCACGCGCTCAAGTGGAGCAGCCACGATTACGTAGAAGCTATGGCTCGGAACTCAGCTTTCTATTCACCGGACCATGCCAGAGCATTTGTCCGGCGGTTTGACATTGACACTGCGGATCTTTATCTCATCGGAGCAGCCCTCCCCAAATACCTCCAGAAGGCATGGATTGAAGAAGAAGCCGATATGGAGGGAATCGCAGGACGTATCAAGCAAGGCATATCGGTCGATCCATCGGGTACACCGCTTGGATATGACGTTGTCAGTTACAGCTATTCTGATTTCGCGCATTCATGGCTTTGCAGCGGGCTTGAACACGACATGCACAAGTTGTTCGGCATACGAACCAATGCGCTTGGACTGCTCGATAGTTTTGCCGACGCGAAGCAAATCAACGACTGGATTGCAGAAGACGAGGGACAAGGCAGACGGGCAGAGCCCGAAGCCTATGATTTCTGGCTACTTCTCTCCTATCCGCTCACCGAATAGTCGTGCTAAGTCCTTCAGCAGCATGGAACCGCAGACGTGGCAGAAGCCGTAACCGGTGCGCGTGTTGAACCCGAACGACGGATGCCGGTCGCCGTGCCTGTGCCGCTCCGCGTTCGGACACGGCCCGTTCAGCCAGTCGCCGCGCCGCGTGAATCCCTGAAGCGAGAGCATGTCGGCGACCTGCCCGATGCGCTCAGTAACGGTACTGAGCGGTAGCTGGATAGCGGTCGGCGGTGTCAGGACACGTGGTGCCGGCAGCGGGAAGGCGTCCAGCGGGTAGCGCCGGTCATAGAGATGCACGAGCCGACACAGCGCGCCCTGGCGGGCCGGCTTGGTATTGACCGACCCGACGATGCGCAGGCTTTGCGCGACGCTCGTGTGGTCTCCACCGAGGCGAGCTGCCAGTGCTTGCAGCACGCTGCGTGCCTGGTCCAGCGCGCGGGTCGGCTCTTCCAGTCACCAGTACGCGTGGAATCCGCCGCCGCTGTGGACGATGCACGACGGAGGCACGCGAAACCCGCGCAGCCGCGCAAGCGCATCCGGCGACCGGTCATCGATGTCGACGAACACGGCCGGCAGCGCGACGACATCATCCACGCTGCCACGCTGCCAGCGGCTCAAGCCCGGACGGCGCAGCCCGATCGCCACGAACGCACCCCAACCCTGCCGGTTGGCCGCGTCGAGGTCCACCAGCGCATCGCGCAGCGCTGCCTTATCTGCGACACGGACATGGCGTGACGGATGGGGATGGCTGCCGTCCGGGTGGATGGCGGTGAGCGTGATGCAGGGTTCGTCGTGCGTCGCGATACGGTGCAACAGTGCGTCAAAGAACACGTCGCGTTCATCGCGCATCAGAACAACGCGAGCTGTCGAACGGACGCATGGTCGCGAGCCGGTTCTGTTTGCGGGAACGGCACGATCTTGGATGCGTGTTCGCGTGCCGGTCTGGCTAGCTGCACGAGCGGCTCGACCGGGTCAACGCGCTGCGCTGGATCGTCCGCTTTAACGGCCGTCGCGGCCATAGACGTCAGCTCATGCAAACGCGATGCCACTTCACGCTCACAGCCGGGGAAGACGACCCGGTTCGCCGACAGCCAGTCGGACAGGTCAGTGTGGGACGCGCCGGATGCGGCCATATCGAGCAGCTCGGTTCGCAACTTGCGCCACTGCGCTTCGCTGACGATCAGCGTGACCGAGTCGAGATACGCGCTGGCGGTCATCGGCACGGTTTGCGCTTCGTGCGCCGTTTCCTCGCGTGTCACCGTCGCGCCAAGGTCCAATGCCGTGACAAGCAAGGGATCCGGGCTGACGATCATCGGTTCACCCTCACTGCGGACTTCCACCTCGACATTCCAGTAGGCGGCGTCCTCGCGGTCGATCTCGCTCACCGCGTTCGCCGACTGGAACATCTGCGACGGGTCGAGCAGCGTCGCGTCGCGCCCGATCGCGTCCAGCAGCGCTTCCTCGAAACCGCCTTCGCCTTCGGTCAGCGCGTCGAGCCCGGTCAGGCCGATGTCGCCAGTCAGCAGCTTGGCCGCCCGCTGCTTGCG